>JAEZID010000547.1 GCA_023416195.1 Pseudomonadota bacterium
GTGCGCGCGTTGCGGCGCGGCTGGTCGGGGTTCGGCTCGATCTGCGCCAGCGGGATTTCGCGGTAGCGCATGCTGCTGGACAGGCCGAACAGCGCCGCGTTGCTGCCTCCGCCGCTGCCGGTGCGGCTGATCGCCCGCTTGAACAGGCCGGCGTTGGACGTGTCGAGCTTACGCGCCATGGCGCACCCCTTCCTTGGCGAGCGCCAGCAGCGCGTCGGCGATTTCCCGAAAACTCTCCGCCCCGGCGGAGTTCGCGTTGTAGGCCAGCCCCGGCTGTCCGGCCATCACGCTCTTGCTGTAGTCGGCGGCGCGCTTGACCGGCGAGAACAGGCGGATCCGCTCCGTGGCCGCCAGCTCGCGCAGCTCGCCCATCACCGTCTCGTCCTGAAGGCGGCGCGGGCTGTACATGGTCGGCAGGATGCCGAGCACCTGAAGGCGCGGGTTCACCAGTTCACGGACACCGGCGATGGTCTCGAACAGCTGCGGGATACCCATCATCGACAGCATCTCCGTCTGCGTCGGGATCAGCAGCTGGTCGGCCGCGTTCAGCACCGACACCGTGAGTTCGCCCAGGTGCGGCGGGCAGTCGAGCACGACGAAATCATACTGACCGGCCAGCTGCGCGATCTTCGCCCGCAGAATCAGCGTGCCGTTCGGCTGCCGCAGCAGTTCCCGGTCCGTTGCGGCCAGCGAGATGGAGGAGGGCAGCAGGTCGAAGGCCCCGCCGCACACCGCCGTCACGAACTCCCGCATCGGGCGGGTGGACTTCAGCGCGTGGGTCAGGGTGGCCTTGGTCAGCTCCTTCTCGTGCGGATCGACGCCCAGATGCACCGTGGCGTTGGCCTGCGGGTCGCAGTCGATCAGGACCACCCGGCAGCCGGATTCCGCCAGCAGCCACGCGACGTTGACGCAGGTGGTCGTCTTGGCGACGCCGCCCTTCTGGTTGGCCGCGCAGAACACCACGGGGGCCGCCCGCACCGCCGCCGCCGGGATGCCCACCGGCTCCGTCCCGTCCTTCAAGGCGGCGGCCACAATCTGCGGAATGCGCTCCGCCCCCGTTTCCCAGCGCGAGATCTTGGCGCGGTCGTACCGGCGGTTCAGCCGCTCGTTCAGCCAGCCGACCAGCGCCTGCTGGTTCATGCCGCGCTGTTCGCGGTAGCTGCGCAGCTCCTCGCCGGTCATCTCATGGGTCACGGGGGCCCCCCAATTTGGGTAACGACCCGCGCACCATCGGTCATGTTGATGGTGGTGTCAACTTCGGTGATGCACAGATGACGGCGTTGGGGATGACGGCCGTGCCGCCCGGCGCGTACTCCTGCGATTCACCATCGCAAGAGTACGCGGCCGGTTTTTCTCATCCCAAGAGTACGAACTGGCGTTCCGGCACCGGCGGGCGCGAGGGGTGCAGAACCAAGCCCTGCTCGTCGATCGACACCTTGGCGTCGGGATAGACGGCCAGCGCAGCCTTCAGCGCGTCCTGGAAGCGCGGCTTGAACTGGAACACGTTCTTGTAGCCGGCCCCGAACTGGCCGTGCAGCGCCGTCCAGGTTACCGGGGTCGCCGCCCCCAGCACATGCAGCCGGTAGGCCAGCCAGATGTAGATGTCGATGGCCATGCTCTTGTTGGAAATCAGCTTGATGGCCGGTTCCCACACCGGGACGGGGTGCTCGCGCAACGCCTTGAAGAAGCTGTCGCTGAGCCGCACCGTGTCCACCCACAGGCGAAGCTGCTGGTCCTCGTCCGAATCGTAAAGCTGGATGCCGCCCTTGACGATGGTGTCCTTGGCGAATTCGGACTTCTTGTTGCCCCGGTCCCAGATGAAGGTCAGGTTGCAGGCGGAAATGCGGTTCGCCTGCTCCTTCACGTCGCGGTACGACTTGCCGCCGGTGGAGACGTTCATCCGCCCCATCCAGTCGCGCATGGAGGCGCCCAGCTCAACTTCGGGGCTGCCGGTCTGGATCGCGCGCGTCTGGAGATACAGCAGGATCAGGCGCGCCCGGCTGCCGTAGGGCACGCCGAACAGCTTCGTGCTGCCGTCGCCGTCCGGCAGGCGACCGGGTTCGATCAGCAGCTTGACCTTGTGGCCGGCCCGCTCCCAATGCTGCTCGTCGGGAAGCGCCTTGTGTGGCAGGCTGGTCAGGCAGAAACCGGCGTAGGTGATGCCTAGCGCTTTGCTCTCGGTCGCCAGCGCCTCGGCGGCCAGATCGACGAAGGGACGTTCCTGTTCGGGGACCAGACGCCGGGCGTCGTTGACGCCATATGTCCGGATCAGCTCATGCAACGTGCCCATGCCACTCTCCCTTCATGCGGACAGCAGTGTGGCGATTTCCCCGCCCCTGTTCAATTCGTACTCTTGAGAGCAGACCTAGTAGGTTAACTAGTAGATTCTCTATTAGTTGATTCATCACAAGAGTACGGGGGAAAAGCCGAGTCGGCCCGAGTCGTCTATCTCAGGAGTGCGCACCCCCATCCCAGGAGTACGAGGGACGGTTCCACGGGCGCGGTACCGACTCATCACAAGAGTACGCGGATTCCGGCGAATCGGCCTTTCACCGCTGTCCGCCACGATACGCGATTCGGATTTGCAGGCCGATTCGGAGTCGCGGGCCGTCCGCCCATCGCAAGAGTACGCGGCGGGCCGCCCCGTCCATCATGCATCCATCACAAGAGTACGCATCTGATGCGCGCGCTGAGGGGAACACTTGGCGTCGCAGCGTCTTTCATGGCGGACCGAAGCCCGTTATGGTCCCGGTCCAGAAAACGCGAGGAGACCCATGGACGCCGATTCCATCCGCGCCGCCTATCGGCGGTACGCCCGTTTCTACGACCATGTGTTCGGAAACCTGCTGGCGGCCGGCCGGCACGCCGCCGGCGAATGGATCAACCGGCGCGGCGGCCTGCGGGTTCTGGAGGTGGGCGTGGGCACCGGCATTTCGCTGTCCGACTACCGCAAGGACAACCGGGTCACCGGCATCGACCTGTCCACCGACATGCTGAAGGTCGCGCAGGAGCGCGTGGAGCGTGAGCGGCTCGACAACGTCGAAGGGCTGCTGGAGATGGACGCCGGCAAGCTGGCCTTCGCCGACGGCAGCTTCGATCTGGTCGTCGCCATGTATGTGATGACCGTCGTTCCCGATCCGCAGGGCACCATGGCGGAGCTGGAGCGGGTCTGCAAACCGGGCGGCGACATCCTGATCGTCAACCACTTCGCCGCCGACAAGCCGGGCATCCGCCGCTCGGTCGAAGGCTGGATGGCGCCCTTCTCCAAGAAGCTCGGCTGGCGGCCGGACTTCACGCTCGACACGCTGATGTCCGGCTCCCGCCTGAAGGTGGAGGAGTTGCAGACCGTTCCCCCCTTCGGCCTGTTCAGCCTGCTCCACTGCCGCCGCGACGCCGACGCCCTCGCGTAACGGTAACGGGTGTAACGGGAACCCGGTCGCGGCTGTGGAGTTTTCAAACCGTTGGTGAACGGGTTTGAACACTCCATGGCGCGGCTGTGCGCGGTCCTCCTGGCGTTGCTGTTGACGGCGTCCCCGGCCGTGGGGGCGACGGTGACGCTCGCGTGCAGCGGGCTGGGCATCGCGTCCGACCTGTGCCGCGACGGGGCGCAGGCCTGGGCCGGGAAGACCGGAAACGAGGTCCGCTTCGTCTCGCCGCCGAAGGGCGCCGGCGAACAGTTGGCGCTCTACCAGCAGCTTCTCGCCGCCGGTTCGGCGGACATCGACGTGTTCCAGATCGACGTGGTCTGGCCGGGCATCCTCGGCAACTACTTCGTCGATCTGAAGGAGCATGTCGATCCGCGGATCCTCGACCGGCACCTGCCGGCCATGGTCGAGGCCGCGACCGTCAAGGGCCGGCTGGTCGGGCTGCCCTGGTTCGTCGACGTCGGCCTTCTCTACGTCCGCAAGGACCTGCTGGACGCGCACCGCCGCCCGATCCCCGAGACCTGGGACGAGCTTCAGGAGACCGCCGCCCTGATCCAGCGCGCGGAGCGCGCCGCCGGCAACGACCGGTTCTGGGGCTATGTCTGGCAGGGCCGGGCCTACGAGGGGCTGACCGTCAACGCGCTGGAATGGATCGCCAGCAGCGACGGCGGCACCATCGTCGATCCCGCCGGCACCATCACCATCGACAACCCGCGCGCCGCCGAGGCCCTGGCCGCCGCCCATGGCTGGGTCGGCGCCATCAGCCCGCCGGGCGTCCTGAACTACATGGAGGAGGAGGCGCGCGGCGTCTTCCAGTCCGGCAACGCCGTGTTCATGCGCAACTGGCCCTACGCCTGGACGCTGGTGGACGGACCCGACAGCCCGGTGCGCGGCAAGGTCGCCGTGGCGCCATTGCCCAAGGGAGGCCCGGATGGCCGCCACGCCGCGACGCTCGGCGGGCAGATGCTGGCGGTCAGCAAATTCTCGGCGCACATTCCGGAGGCCGTGGACCTCGCCCGCCACCTGACCGATCTGGCCGAGCAGAAGCGCCGCGCCATCCATGGCGGCGCCAACCCGACCATCCGCAGCCTGTACGAGGATCCGGACGTGCTGGCCGCCAACCCCTTCCTGGGCGAACTGGCGAAGGCGGTCGGCAACACCGTCAACCGCCCGGCCCAGGCCACGGGCATGCGCTACAATCAGGTTTCCGCCGAATTCTCCGCCAGCGTCCACGAGATCCTCACCGGCCGGCGCGGCGCCAAGGAGGCGCTGGCCGACCTCGACCGCGCGCTGGTGCGCGTCAGCCGGGGCGGGCGATGGTGAGCGGCGGCGGACTCGCGCGGCAGCGCCGCCGCTCGGCGTGGCTGTTCCTGCTGCCCATGCTGGCCGTGCTGGCGGCGGTGGCCGGCTGGCCGCTGCTGCGGACGGTCTATTTCTCCTTCACCGACGCCACCCTCGCCACGCTGGACGCCCGCCAGGGCGTGGGCATCGACAACTATGTCTGGCTGCTGCGCGATCCGGTGTGGTGGCGGGCGGTGTGGAACACGGTGGTCTTCACCGTCGTGTCGGTCGGCATCGAAACGGTGTTGGGCCTGATCATCGCGCTGACGCTGAACGCGCATCTGCCGGGACGCGGCGTCCTGCGCGCCGCCGTGCTGATCCCCTGGGCGATCCCGACCGTCGTGTCGGCGCAGATGTGGGGCTGGATGTTCCACGATCAGTATGGCGTGGTGAACGACGCGCTGCTGGGGCTGGGCCTCATCGCGGAGCCGAAGGCCTGGACGGCAGATCCGAACCTCGCGCTGCCCGTCGTCATTGCCGTGGATGTGTGGAAGGCGACGCCCTTCATGGCGCTGCTGATCCTGGCGGCGCTCCAGATGCTCCCGCGCGAGCTGTACGAGGCGGCGCGGGTGGACGGCGTGCATCCGGTGAAGGTCTTCTTCCGCGTCACGCTGCCGCTGATCCGCCCGGCGCTGATGGTGGCGATCCTGTTCCGCACGCTGGACGCGCTGCGCGTGTTCGACCTGATGTACGTCCTGACCGGCAACAGCCGCGCCACCATGTCCATGTCCGTCTACGCGCGCCAATACCTGATCGACTTCCAGGATGTGGGTTACGGCTCGGCGGCGGCGACCGTGCTGGTGATGGTCCTGGCGCTGGCGACGGTCGCCGCGATCACGCTGGGGCGGGTTCGGTTCGATCCGGGAGGGTGATTCACCACCAAGGCACCAAGACACCAAGGAGGCACGGTTCACCCAAGACGAGGCTTCTTGGTGACTTGGTGTCTTGGTGGTGAATCCCACGCGTAAGGATGGATGAGGGAAAACCATGGGCATCCGCCGCACCGCCGGCCGCATCGGCTTCTGGCTCCTCGTGCTGAGCATCGTCGCCTACACGGTGTTTCCGTTCTATTGGGCCATCGTCACCTCGTTGAAGGCCGGTAGCGCGCTGTTCACGGTGGAGGCTTGGCCGGCGCATCCATCCCTTGGGAATTACGAGGCCATCTTCCGCCAGCAGTCCTTCGGGCGGAACATCCTGAACTCGCTGGCCGTATCCGTGTCGGTGGTGGCGCTGTCTCTGGGGCTGGCGGTCGCGGCGGCCTACGCGCTGGGGCGGGTGCGGTTCCGGGGGCGGACGCTGCTGCTGCTGGTCGTGCTGGGCGTCTCGATGTTTCCGCAGGTGGCGGTGCTCTCCGGGCTGTTCGAGCTGATCCGCTGGCTCGGCCTCTACAACGGGTTGGGGGCGCTGGTGCTGTCCTACATGATCTTCACGCTGCCCTTCACGGTGTGGATCCTGACCACCTTCATGCGCGAGTTGCCGAAGGAGCTGGAGGAGGCCGCCATGGTGGACGGCGCCTCGCCCTTCGTCATCGTGACGCGGGTGTTCCTGCCGTTGATGGGGCCGGCGCTGGCGGCGACGGGGCTGCTCGCCTTCATCGCCGCGTGGAACGAGTTCCTGTTCGCCCTGACCTTCACCCTGACCGACGAGGCGCGCACCGTCCCGGTCGCCATCGCGCTGATGTCCGGGGCCAGCCAGTACGAGCTTCCCTGGGGCCAGATCATGGCGGCGTCGGTCGTCGTGACGGTGCCGCTGATCGCCCTCGTGCTGATCTTCCAGCGCCGCATCGTGTCCGGCCTGACCGCCGGCGCCGTGAAGGGGTAGGGCATGGCCGGGGTCACCCTTCGCGGCGTGCGCAAGAGCTTCGGCCGGATCGAGGTCATCCACGGCGTGGATCTCGACGTGCGCGATGGGGAGTTCGTCGCCTTCGTCGGCCCGAGCGGCTGCGGCAAGTCCACGCTGCTGCGCCTGATCTCGGGCCTTGAGGATCTCAGCGCCGGGGACCTGTCCATCGACGGCGTGACGGTGAACGACCTGCCGCCGGCCAGGCGCGGCATCGCCATGGTGTTCCAGTCCTACGCGCTCTACCCGCACATGACGGCCTACGACAACATGGCCTTCGGCCTGACGCTGTCGCGGACATCCAAGGGAAGCATCGACGAGCGCGTGCGCGCCGCCGCCCGCCTGCTCCGGATCGAAAATCTTCTCGACCGCAAGCCGCGCGACCTTTCCGGCGGCCAGCGCCAGCGCGTCGCCATCGGCCGCGCCATCGTGCGGGAACCCAAGGTCTTCCTGTTCGACGAGCCGCTGTCCAACCTGGACGCGAGCCTGCGCGTGCAGATGCGCATGGAGATCGCCAAGCTGAAGGAGGATCTGCGCGCCACCATGATCTACGTGACCCACGATCAGGTCGAGGCAATGACGCTCGCCGACCGGATCGTGGTGCTGAACGCCGGCCGGGTGGAGCAGGTGGGCGCTCCGCTCGACCTCTATCACCGGCCGGTCAACCGCTTCGTCGCCGGCTTCATCGGCTCCCCCGCCATGAACTTCCTGGCGGTGACGGCCGTTTCGGAGGGCGCCGTGGTCCTGCCCGGCGGTCCTGCCCTGCGCATTCCCATGGACCGGCTGCCCGCGCCGGGCACGTCCGTGACGCTCGGCGTCCGCCCGGAGCATGTCGGGGTGGGGGATGGGGGCATGTCCGCCGCCGTTCTGGCCGTGGAACGGCTGGGCGGCGAGACCCATTGCCACGTCGGGCTTGCGGACGGCCAGCGCATGCTGGTGCGGCTCGACGGCGACGTGCCCGTTCAGGCGGGCGAGTCCCTGCCGCTCGTCCTGCACGGTGAAACCGTGCATCTGTTCGACGCCGACGGTCGTCGATGGTGATGCCGACTCCGATGTCCCTGCGGGTTACGCCCATTCAGTCATTGTCGGGCGGGGGGCCGCCGCGCGATATCACGATTCCCGAAAGCGAGAGAGGGCGCCGGATCATGAAGACGGTCTTCAGACTGGCGGCGTGGCTGTGCGTCGCGATCATCGTCGCGCTTTCCCTGCTGCCCAGCGACAGCATGGCGCGGACCGGCGCCGACAGCCGGCTGGAGCACGCCATGGCCTACGCCGGCACGGCCTTCTTCGTCGGGCTTGGCTATCTGGAGGAAGAGCACTGGGCGACGCTGGCCGGCCTCATGGCCGCGCTGGCCGGTACGATGGAGCTGTTGCAGCACTTTTCACTCGGCCGGCATCCGGCCTTCGCGGATTTCGCGGCCAGTTCGCTCGGTGCATTGATCGGGCTGGCGGTCGCGTGGCGGGCGACCAAAATGTGCAGCTTCAAGAGGCTTCAGAGCGTGATTCGCCTGAAACCGGATGTCTGAAGCGGGATGGTGGAAGGGGCTGGATTCGAACCAGCGTACGCTGACGCGGGCAGATTTACAGTCTGCTGCCTTTAACCACTCGGCCACCCTTCCATCGGGGCCCGGCGAAGCTTGGGCCCGGCCGGGGCGCGATTACTAGCGGGACCATCGGTCCAGGTCAAGCATCTTCCGCACGAGGATCGCTCTGCAACCGCAGCGCACGGGCGCGCGCCGTGGACGGCGCCCGGCCATGGCTTTGCGTCGGGCCGCGTAAGTGGTATGAAGGAGAAAGCCGCCGGTTGTCGCGCGTGACGGGCATTTCGGAGAGCAGAAGCGGCGCGGCAGAGCCACCTGCTCCCAACTTAGAGTTGTCCATGGACGTTTTTGTCACTGCGTCAAAGTATTCGGTCGGCGAAAAACTCCACCATGGCGCCCTGGTGAGCGTCTATCGCGGTGCGCGGGTGGAAGACGGCCTGCCGGTCGTGCTGAAGCGCCTGGAGCGTCCCCGTCCCAACTCGTCCGACGTGCCGCGCTTCCGGCATGAGTACGCGCTCGCCCGCGCGCTGGAGAGCCCCGGCGTCGTCGAGATGCTGGAACTGTACGAGGGACGCGACGGCCCGACGCTCGTCATGCGCGACCATGGCGGCAGGAGTCTGGACCGCCTTTTGCGGGACGAGCGGCCGACCCTTCTGGAATCGCTGCGCATCGCGGCGTCCGCCGCCGCCGCTCTCGGCTCCGTCCACGCGCGCGACGTGATCCACAAGGACGTCACCCCGGCCAACATCGTGTGGAACCGCGCCACCGGCGTGGTTGAGCTGATCGACTTCGGCATCGCCGCCGAGCTGGCGCGCGAGACGGCCAGCGCCGGCGCCCAGGCGTTTGAAGGAACCCTGGCCTACATCGCGCCCGAACAGACCGGGCGCATGAACCGCAGCATCGACTGGCGCGCCGACTTCTACGGGCTCGGCGCCACGCTCTACGAACTGCTGACCGGCCGCGTGCCCTTCGAGGGCGAGGACACGCTGGCGGTGGTGCACGGCCACATCGCCCGCCCGCCGGTGCCGCCGCACAGCCTCGACCCGTCCATTCCGCAAACCGTTTCCGCCCTCGTCCTCAAGCTGCTCGCCAAGGATCCGGAGGACCGCTACCAGAGCGCCCACGGCCTGGTGGCCGACCTCGGCGCCTGCATCGCGGCGCTGGAGGCCGGACAGCCGGTGCCCGCCTTCCCGCTGGGCCGCGAGGACCGCAGCGAACGCTTCCGCATCCCCGAACGTCTCTACGGGCGGGAGGAACAGGCCGCCCGCCTGCTGACCGCCTACGAGCGGGTCTGCGTCGGCCATGCCGAACTGCTGCTGGTCGCCGGCCAGCCGGGCATCGGCAAGTCCGCCCTGGTGCACGAGGTGCACAAGCCCATGGCGGCCAAGCGCGGCCACCTCGTGGAAGGCAAGTTCGACCAGTTCAACCGCTCTGTCCCCTTCGCGGCGCTGATCCAGGCCTTCGACCAGTTGGCCCGCCGCCTGTTGGCCGAACCCGAAGCGGTGCTGGCGGAGCGGCGCGCCGCGCTGGCCCAGGCGGTCGGCGGCAACGGCGCGCTGATCACCGAACTGATCCCGGCCTTCGCGCTGATCCTCGGCGACCAGCCGGCGGCGCCGCGCCTGGGGCCGGCGGAAAGCGAGCTGCGCTTCCAGCTGACCTTCCAGAATTTCGTGATGGCGCTGGCCACGCCCGACCGGCCGCTGGTGCTGTTCCTGGACGACCTGCAATGGGCCGACCGCCCGTCGCTGGATCTGCTGGCGAAGTTGGTCGGCGACCCGGAGATGCGCCACCTGCTGGTCATCGGCGCTTACCGCGACGGCGAGGTTCCCACCGGCCACCCGCTGAACAAGGCGGTGGAGGCCGTGCTGGTGGCCGGCGGTGCGGTCGAGACGATGACCATCGGCCCGCTGGACGCCGATGCGGTGTGCGGGCTGGTCGCCGAGACCCTGCGCGTCGATGAGGCCGAGGCCCGGCCACTGGCCGAGATCTGCCGGGCGAAGACCGAGGGCAACCCCTTCTTCCTCGCCCAGTTCCTGCTTTCCCTGCACCAGGACGGTCTGATCGGCTTCGACCGCGCGGCCGGGGCGTGGCGCTGGGACCGCGAAGCGGTGTCCGGCCACGCCAGCACCGCCAACGTGGTCGAGCTGATGGTGGCCAAGCTGCAACGGCTGCCGGAGGCGACACAGCGCGCGCTCAGCGTCGCGGCCTGCGTCGGCAACCGCTTCGACCTCAACACCCTGTCGGTCGCGGCGGATCTGCCGCCGGCCACGCTGGTCGCCGCCCTGTGGCCCGCGCTGCGGGAGGAACTGGTGGTGCCGGTGGACGCCGCCTACCGCTACATGGCGCAGGTCTCCGCTCAGATCCCCGGCGACCCGTCGGAGGACGAGACGGCCAAGGCGACGCTGGCCGCCGGTTACCGCTTCCTGCACGACCGCGTGCAGCAGGCCGCCTACGCCCTGATCCCGGAGGCCGAACGCGCGGCCACCCACCGCACCATCGGCCGGCTGATGCTGGCGCGCGCCGACGCCGCCACCCGGCACGAACGGCTGTTCGACATCCTCGGCCACATCAACCGGGGCCGCGCGCTGATCGGGGACGAGGCGGAACGCCGCGCCGTCGCCCGCCTGAATCTGGAGGCCGCGCGGCGCGCCGTCGAGTCCGCCGCCTTCGAACCGGCCGTCGCCTACGCCGAAACCGGCATCGCCCTGCTGGGCGAGGACGGCTGGACCGGCGAGTACGTCCTGATGCTCGACCTGCACGAGGTGGCCTTGCAGGCGGCCAGCGTCGGCAGCGACTACGCCAAGGTGGACGAGCTCGCCGGCCTCGTCACCCGGCGGGCGCGCACCCCGACCGACGCCGCCCGCACCCAGGTCCTGCACATGAGCAGCCTGATGGCGCGAGGCGACCTCGTCGGGGCCATCGACATTGGCTACGCGGCGGCGCGCATGCTGAACATCCGCCTGCTGAAGCAGCGCGGGCCGCTGGGCGGGGTGAAGCTGCTGTTGCAGGGCTGGTGGGCGATGCTGCGGCACGACCATTTGCCACCGCCCCCGCCCAAGGACGCCGTGCTGGCGCATTGGACCAGCGAGGTGCTGTCGGTCCTGCTGACCGCCGCCTTCGTTGCCAAGCGGGAATTGTGGCTGCCAAACGCCATCCGCCACATCCAGGCGGGTCTGGCGCGCGGCACGCCGATGGAGCTGGCGTCCGCCTACACCGGCTGGCTGACGCTGATGAGCGTGGTCGGCAAGCACAAATCCGCCGTGGCCTGGACGCGCCGCGTCGTGGACCTCGCCGCCGCCGGCATCAGTCACCAGAAGATGCCGCGGGCGATGTATTTCTGCCTGTATTTCGGCCGCCATTGGACCGAGCCGATGGCCGCTGTGCGCGCCGCCTTCATGGAGACCTACGACAACTCCCTGGCGGTCGGCGACGGGGAAAGCGCCGGCTACGCGCTGTCCTCCTGGCTGCGGCTCGGCTGGCACATGGGGGTGGACCTGTCGCGGCTGGAGACGGAGGCGCAGGACGCGCAGCGCCGTTTCGTGCGCATCGGCTCCAACTTCTACGGCCCGCAGGTCTCGGTGGTGTCGCAGATGGTGGAGAACCTGCGGCGCGGCGCGCCCGCCAAGGACGTCGCCCAAAACTTCGCTCCTTGGCGCTTCACCGGCCGGCATGTGGACGAGGACAAGGTGCTGGCCGATTACCGGGCATCGGGCAATTCCGTGTCCACCAACGTCGTCCTGCTGCTGAAGCTCCAGGTCGCCCGGCTGTTCGGCCAGGTGGAGGAATGCCGCGCCGTTCTGGAGGCGATGGCGCCGACCGCCCGGATCATGAACGGCACCTACCAGCAGGCCATCCTGCTGTTCGAACGCGCGCTGGTCGACGGCATGGGGCCGCTGCCGACCCGCGCGGAACGGCGCAAGGCCGCCAAGCGCATCGCGCCGGCCGTCCGCTGGTTCCGCAAGGTCGCGGCCATCGGCCCGGCCAACCACCGCCACCGGCTGCTGCTGGTCGAGGCGGAATGGCTGCGCCTGCGCGACCGCCCGGCCGAGGCCGCCCAGACCTACGACCTCGCCATCGCCGCCGCGCTGGAGGCCGGCTTCATCCAGGACGCCGCCACCGCCGCCGAGCGCGCCGCCGATTTCTTCGCGGAGCGGGGGCGGGACGCGCTCGCGCGCTTCTACCGCACCCAGGCCCGCGACACCTACCGCCGGTGGGAGGCCTGGGCCAAGGTCGCGGACATGGAACGCCGCCATCCGGACATTGCTCCCGCCCCGGTGATGGTGCGCGGCACCGCCCAGACGGCGGGGAGCACCGACCGCCTGACCGGCAGCGCCCTGGACGTGGAGGCCGTGTTCAAGGCCGCCGAGGTCATCTCCGGCGAAATCCACCGCGAGGCGCTGCTGGAAAAGATGCTGCGCACCGTGTTCGAGGTGGCCGGGGCCCAGCGCGGCAACCTGCTGCTGACCGGGCCGGACGGCCAGCTTCTGCTGGCGGCGGAGGGCGACGCCGCGGCCGACCGCTTCGCGGCGCTGCCGGGCCTGTCCCCCGACGCGCCAGCAGAAGACGCGACTGCGGATGGGGGGCCGCGCCTGCCCGCCACCGTCGTCGCCTACGCCGCCCGCGTGCAGGAACCGGTGGTGCTGTCCGACGCCGCCCGCGACCCGCGCTTTTCCGAGGATCCCTACATCAAGGCACGCGTGCCGAAGTCCCTGCTGTGCCTGCCGCTGTTGCGCCAGGGGGCGCTGGTCGGTGTGCTTTATCTGGAAAACAACCTCGCCACCAACGCCTTCGTGGACCAGCGGCTGGAGGCGCCCCGGCTGCTGACGGCGCAGATCGCCATCTCGCTGGAGAACGCGCGCCTGTACGACGAACTCGCCGACTTCAGCCGCAGCCTGGAAGCCCAGGTCGCCGACCGCACCCGCGCGCTCAGCGAACAGTCGGAGGTGCTGCGCGGCACGCTGGACGAGGTGCGCGCCGCCCATGTCCAGCTTCAGGAAACCCAGGAACAGCTGGTCCAGGCGGAGAAAATGGCCGCGCTGGGCCAACTGGTCGCCGGCGTGGCGCACGAGATCAACACGCCGCTGGGCGTGGCGCTGACCACCGCCTCCCACATCGCCGACGAGACCGGGCGGATGCGCGAGACGGTGCGGAACGGCAAGCTGAAGCGGTCCGACTTCGAAAACTACGCCGACGCGATGCAGGAAACCGCCGGGCTGCTCCTCTCCAACCTCGCGCGCGCCGCCGACCTCGTGCAGGGGTTCAAGCAGGTCGCCGCCGACCAGACCAGCGACGAACGCCGCCTCTTCACGCTGGACGATTGGATCGGCGATCTGGTCGCCAGCCTGCGCCCCATGTGGCACAAGCCCGGCCACACGCTGAGCGTGGACTGTCCGGAGGGGATCCTGCTGGACAATTATCCCGGCGCGCTGGCGCAGATCCTGACGAACCTCGTCTCCAACTCCCTGGTGCACGGCTACGGGCCGGAGCAGACCGGGCAGCTGCGCATCGCGGTCGGCGAACCCGACCCGGACAGCGTGGAACTCGTCTACACCGACGACGGCTTGGGCATCGCGCCGGAAAACCTGCCCACCATCTTCGACCCCTTCTTCACCACCCGCCGCGCCCAGGGCAGCACGGGGCTTGGCCTGCACATCGTCTACAACCTCGTGGCCCAGCGGCTCGGCGGCACCATCAAGGTGGGCAGCGCGCTGGGCTCCGGCGTGCGCTTCACCCTGCGTTTCCCGAAGGTGGCGCCGTAAGGACGGGAACGCTGTCCCGGACAGAAGCGATTCCACGAAAGATATGTATACGAATGGTGACAAATGGGACGTATCGGGTCACCATAAGGTTGCCTTAAGCATCGACCGATCGTGACAGGGCAGGACCCATCCGCCGGGGTGGAGCAGGGGGGAAGCGGGTGCGGATGACACAGTCCGGCAAGCCGAAGCGCCGATGGAGGCGGATGGCCGTGGTCGCCGCGGTCGCGGCCCTTGTGGCATCGGCCGTCGTCGTCGTCGGCGGCGGCGGCCCGCAGGCCGACAGCCGGCGGATGAAGGTTGTCGGGGTCCTGACCAACGCCGAGGTGCCGCTGCCCGCCTTCGACGGTTTTCGCACGGGCCTGGCCCGGCAGGGCTGGGAGCAGGGGCGGGACGTCACCTACGTCTTCCGCGGGGTCGTCGCCAACGACGAGGCGCTGGCCGCCGAGGCCCGCCGTCTGGTGGAACAGAAGGCCGACCTGATCCTGGCGCTGACCACCAAGGCCGCCCTCGCCGCCATTTCCGCCGGGCAGGGTACGCCGGCCCCGGTGCCGGTGCTGTTCGCCCCGGCCAGCAATCCGGTGCAGACCGGGCTGGCGACGTCGTTGCGCGAACCGGGCGGCGTGGCCACCGGCGTGACTTTCGGCGGCCAGGAGGCGCGGCGTCTGGCCTGGCTGACGCGCATTGTGCCGGACCTCACCTCCGTCTACGTGCCCTACAACCGCGACGACGCCAGTCCCCGCGCCAGCCTTCCCGTTCTGGAGGAGGCGGCGCGCAAGCTGGGCATCACGCTGGTCGTCGAACCGGTGGATGGCTGGGAGGGCATGCAGGAGGCCATGGCGCGGCTGCCCAGCGACACGCGGGCGATGCTGGTGGCGCCGGACCCGGTGCTGGCCTCGCACGCCCGCGAGCTTGCCCGCATCGCCATCGACCGGGGCATCGCGCTGACCATGCCGCACCAGGGCGGGGTGGAGCAGGGCGCGCTGATGTCCTATGGCTTCGAAGCGAAGGACGTGGGCATGCAGGCGGCGAATCAGGGCGCCCTGATCCTGAGCGGCATGTCCCCCGCCGACCTTCCGATCGAACTCGCGGAGTTTTCCCTGTCCATTAATCTCGCGACGGCGAGCCGCCTCGGCATCACCATTCCCCGCGCCATCCTGCGGCAGGCCCGCGTGGTGATGCCATGACCGACACGGTGATTCCATGACCGACGCGGTCAAGGGCCGCGCGCGCCGTCCCGCCCACCCCCCCACCCGTCGCAGCATCCGGCGCCGGCTGACCACCGCCTTCTTCGGGCTGGCGGTCGGGCCGCTGGTGGCGCTTGGCGTGGTCCTGCTGCCCTACAGCTATCAGACGCGCCTGTCCGCCTCTCTGGCGATGCAGGAGGAGACGGCGCGGCGCGTCATGCTGGACGTGGCCGGGCTGTTCCGCGAGACGGAGCAGTCGATGCGCGCGGCCATCGGCGAGATCAAGACCGCCGGCTATACGGGCACGGCGCTCGACCTGCGCCTCGACGCGCTGATCGCGGAGGCCCATCGTTTCTCCGAGGTGTCGCTGGTCGACCGGAACGGCCACGAGATCGCGCGTGCCGACGTCGACAGCATCGTGACCCCGGACGATCTGGGCAGTCTGGCGGAGAACCCCACGGTGTCCAGGGCGCTCGCGTCGGGCGCCGTCGTCTACGGGCCGGCGGAATACGACCCGGCGACCGGGGAGCCGTCCATGCTCGTCGCGCTGCCGTCGATCGCCGACGACCAGCACTCCCTGGATGGCGCGCTCGTCGCGCGCATGCGCATCAAGACGATCTGGCACCTCGTCGCCCAGGCCTGGACCGAGCAGGGGTTGCGCGCCTACGTCGTGGATCCGGCGGGCCGCGTGATCGCCCATCGCAACCCGTCGGCCGTGCTGAAGGGCATGACCGTCCCGCAGCCCGTCGAGGTCGGGATGGTCGCGGGCCTGGACGGCGGATGGGTGGCGCGCGCCGCCGTGCGCCGGCTGGTCGGCGCGCAGGCGCTGACCGCCGTCGTGGAGGTTCCCGCCGCCCAGGCCCTGGAGCCGACCATCCGCATGCTGGCCGTGATGCTGGTCCTGCTGCTGTCGGGCGTCGTGCTGGCCGGCGTGATGGTCCACCGCGCCCGCCGGACGATCACCCAGCCGCTCGGCGCGCTCGCCGGCACGGCGCGGGCCATCGCCGGCGGCGACCTGACCCGCAAGGCCGACGAGCGGCGGAACGACGAGGTGGGCGACCTCGCCCGCGCCTTCAATGCGATGACCGCGCGCCTGCACGGCCTGAACGAGGGGCTGGAGGAGCGCGTCGCCCAACGCACCGCCGAGGCGGAGGCCAGCGAGCGGCGCAGCCGCGCCATCATGGACACCGTGTTCGAAGGCATCATGGTGCTGGACGAGGCCGGGATCATCCGCGCCATCAACCCGGCCGCCGAGCGCATCTTCGGCCTGACCGCCGCCGAGGCCGTCGGCAGCTCCATCGACACGCTGATGCCGCCGGGCGAGGCCGGGTCGCACGACGCCTACGTCGCGGAGTATGTCCGCACCGGCGTGACGCGCGTCATCGGCCGCAGCCGGGAGGTGACCGCGCGGCGGCGCGACGGCACCCTGTTCCCCATGGATCTGGCGGTGTCGGAGCTGGTCACCGACGAGGGCCGGCTGTTCATCGGCAGCCTGCGCGACATCAGCGCGCGCAAGGAGATCGAACGGCAGCTCATCGAGGCCAAGGAACTGGCCGAGCGCGCCAACTGTGCCAAGTCCGAATTCCTGTCGGGCATGAGCCACGAGCTGCGCACGCCGCTGAACGCCATCCTCGGCTTCGCCCAACTGCTGGAACGCGGCGCGGGCACGGACCTGCCGCCCAAGCAGGCGGATTACGTGCGCATCATCCTGAACGCCGGGCAGCATCTGCTGGCGCTGATCGAGGACGTGCTGGATCTGGCGCGCATCGAGGCGGGGCGCGTGACCCTGACCGTCGAGGACATTGCCCTGCGCGACATCGTCTTGGAGGCGTTGGACATCGTCGCCCCGGCCGCCGAGTCGGCGGGCATCGCGGTGATCGACGAGACGGCCGGGACCTCCGCCCCGCCAACCGTGCGCGGCGACCGGCGGCGGATCCGGCAGGCGCTCGTCAACCTGCTGTCCAACGCGGTCAAGTACAACCGCCCGGGCGGGTCCGTCACCGTCTCCATCGACGATTCCGACCCCTCCTGGCCGCGCCTCGTCGTCCGCGACACCGGGCGCGGCATCCCGCAGGATCGCCTGGCGGAGCTGTTCCAGCCCTTCAACCGCCTGAACGCCGAGCATCGCGGCATCGAGGGCACGGGCATCGGCCTCGCCATCACCCGCAAGCTGGTCGAGCTGATGGGCGGCACCATCGGCCTGTCGAGCGTGGAGGGGGAGGGCTCGACCTTCTGGTTCTCCCTGCCCGCCACCATGCCGTCCGACGCGCCGTCCCCGCAGGCCGGTCCCACCGCCGACCGGACCATCCCGCCCTGCACGATTCTGTACGTGGAGGACAACGACGCCAACCGCCGGCTGATCGAGGAGTATCTGGCCGGCCATGACGGCGTCAGCCTGCTGGCCGCCGGCAGCGGGGCGGACGGCTTGGCGCTGGCCGGCATGGCGGACCCGGATCTGGTTCTGCTCGACATCAACCTGCCGGACGCCTCGGGCTTCGATCTGGTGGGGCGGTTCAGGATCCGTGCGGACGGATCGGCCCGGCCGGTGCTGGCGTTGAGCGCCGACGCCTTCTCGCACGAGGTCGCGCGGGCCGAGGAGGCCGGCTTCGCCGGCTACCTCACCAAGCCGCTCGACCTCAGCCGCTTGGCCGAGACGCTGCGCCGGCTGGTGCGGCTGGAGGACTCGGCGACGTGAAAAGTCTTGAACTCTTCCGTCAACGGGCGCGCGGCATCGACGCCGTTGTGATCGCCAGGTCCGGGCAGATCGGCCGCATTCGCTTTATGGGCGCTCTATTGGGGCGGGGCATGGCGGCTGACCTGAGGGAGGCTGGGCCTCGCCCCACGACGTCAAGGCTGTCCGTGCAACATGGCGATAGAACCCAGCAATCGGTAAAAGTCCACAAATTTTCAACGCGTATAAGGCTTGAATAATCAACCAAAGTTGAGTAAACAGCCTTTCATCGTATGAAAAAAGACGGGGAAGAGAAGGCGCGCAGCGAACGGATGCGAATGCGAAAGGTTTGCGCGCCGGGCGACGTGCGTAGACTCCTGGTTCTCACGTGTGAAGGGTGTTCAAACGGTTCGGCGTGGTTGAAAATCTTTCCTGGTTTTAATATTTTTGAAACTTTTCAGAAGAACGTTAGTATAGGTCGGTAAAAGACAGTCGATGTCCCTCGGGTGTTTCGCTCAAACCGTGAAGGGTTGCTGCGAATCAAGAAACGCAAAGGAGAAGGTTTATGGCAACGGTTCCTGGCGGCCTGTTCGACCCCACGGCAAACCCCAGCATCAGCACGCGTGCGGCTGATATTGTCTCGAACGTTCTGGCGCAGCTGGGAATTTCGGAAAGCAGCACAAGGCAGGTCACCGCGTCCCAGTACACCGCGTCTGCGGACGACAAGCTGCTCAAGGCGAACGTCAACAACGCCATCATCGACCTGTCCCGCACGAACTCCGCTCTCGTCGTGGTGACTGGCTCAAACAGCAGCGTCACGGGCGGCGGCGGCGCCGACACCGTGCTCGGCGGTGTTGGCAGCGACAGTGTCCTCGGCGGTGCGGGGAGCGATCTCGTCGATGGGGGCGCGGGCAACGACATCCTCGTCGGCGGCGACGGCGACGACATCGTCAGCGGCGGCGAAGGCGACGATGTCGTCGGTGGCGGCCTTGGCGATGACCAGCTCGAGGGTGGGGACGGCAACGACTCGATCTGGTCGACCGAAGGCAACGACGTCTTTTTCGGCAACCGTGGCGACGACACCATCCGCGGCGGCGATGGCGATGACCGTGCCCACGGCGGCCGGGACAACGACTCGGCCTACGGCGAAGACGGCAACGATTACCTGCTTGGCGAAGACGGCAGCGACGCTCTGTTCGGCAACACGGGCAACGACGTTCTGCTCGGCAACACGGGGCAGGATACGCTGTTCGGCGGTCGTGGCGAGGACTTGCTGTTTGGCGGTCGTGGCAACGACTCGCTGTCCGGTGACCAGGGCAACGACACGCTGTCCGGCGACCAGGGCAACGACACGCTGACCGGCGGCAGCGGCAACGATGTCTTCGTTGTCAACAGCAGCGGCGGCGTCGACGTCATCACCGACTTCCAGTCGGGCGATGTTCTCCAGATCGCGTCGAACATCAATGGCCTGTCGATCTCGCGGCCGTCGGACCTGAACAGCTTGATCTCGCAGGATGCCTCGGGCAACGCGGTGATTTCGCTGGGTCAGGGGGCGTCGGTGACGTTGCAGGGCATCACCGAGTCGGCTCTGAAGAGCAACCTCGACACCTATATCCGCATCGTTTGATGGCGTGGTTTCCCGGCGGGGCCTTCGAGCCCCGCCGGACATGTCAGCGTAAGGCGTTATGATGTCTGAAGATGCGATCCGCACCGCGGTAGCCCCGGAGCCATCCATCCCCTTGGGCCAGCGTCTTCGCTCCATCCTTGAAGGTCCGACACGACTCGAAAATCCGGCGGCCGAGTGCCTCCGTCTGGCGCGCCACGTACCCCCCTCCAACCACGTTCCGGCGCGTGGTGTGGCGTTGGGCGACAATCTCAGCGTCTGGCACGCCCCATGGAAAGGCCGCGCCCACACCGATGGCGCATGGCTGTTCGGACCGACGTTTGTTCGCCGACTCACCTGGGCTCCCCGAATCCGTCAGCTCGGCGGAACCGCCATAGCCGAATTTCTGCTCGACAGCCCCATTCCGCTTGGACAGCCCGCGCTGGCCATCGCCGCCTTCCCGGCCGGTCAGGATGTCGTCCTGGTTCGGTTGACGGTGCCCGACTCCGCCGATCAGCTTGCCTCATTGCTGGCTCAAGGCGCCGGGAACGCCCCGTCGCTGCTGGCCGATTGGCTGGCGGCTTTCAAACCGTTCCTGGGGCGTGCGCCCGAAGCGAAGCGCGTGCTGCTTGAGGCGGAGCGCCTCAACCGCCGGCCCGTGGTCGCCGGAACGGAGGATCCTAAGCAACCGGCGGCGGAAAATCCGTTCGCCGTCGGCGTCGATTACGCGGTGTCGCTGCCCGATGGCGGCGTGTTCGTCCGAGGCTGGGTTCGCGATCCCCTGGACATGCTGGCGGACCTGAGCGTTTCGAGCGCCTTCGGCACGACCGAGAGCCTGTCTCCATGCTTCTATGGCGATCCCGCAAGGCCGGGGCGGCGCGCCTTCGTCGGCCGTACGGTGTCGCTGCGTGACCCCGCTTCGGGCACGCAGCTGCGCGTCACCGCAAGGTTGAACGGCGGGAACGCCATCGCGCTGGTGCCGCCGCAGCCGATTCTGACGGCGGGCGAAACGCGAGACCTCATTCTGCGCACCGTCCCTTTGGAAGCGCTCGCGGGGCCGGTCACGACAGACCTTCTGGAGAGCGTTCTGGCGCCGGCGATCGGCGCGCTGCACGCGGCGCATCTCAGCGGTGACCGGGTGGAGACCAGCTATTGCATCGGTGCGGTTCCGGACCGTCCGGTGTGGTCGATCGTGGTGCCGCTCTACCGCAACCTCACCTTCCTGCGCCACCAGCTGGCGGCGTTCGGCCTCAATCCGGCCCTGAACGGCGCCGAGCTGGTCTTCGTGCTCGACTCCCCGGAGCAGGCGCAGGAGCTGGATTGTCTGCTGCGTGGCTTGCGCATGGCCTTCGGCGTGTCGATGCGCGTCGTCATCCATGCCCGCAACTTGGGTTTCGCCGCCGCCATCAACACCGGGGTCGCGGCCTCGGCGGGCGAGCGCGTGCTGCTGCTCAATTCCGACGTCATTCCGCTGGCCGCCGCCGAGCCGTGGCTGGATCGGCTCGGCGCGCACCTCGATCGGGATGGTGTCGGCGCCGTCGGGCCGAAGCTGCTGTTCGACGACGATTCGCTCCAGCACGCCGGCCTCTATTGGGAGCGGGACGATCGGGGCGAGTGGTACAACCGCCATTATTACAAGGGCTACCCGCGCGACTTCGCGGCGGCGTGCCGCAGCCGTGAGGTTCCGGCGGTGACCGGGGCCTGCCTGGCGCTGCTCCGATCCACCTTCGACGACGTCGGCGGCGTGACCGAGGACTATGTCATCGGCGACTACGAAGACAGCGATTTGTGCCTCAAGATCCGCGAGGCCGGCCTGACGTGCCGCTACGCCGCGGACGTCGAACTGTATCACATGGAGCGCCAGTCCATCACCCAACACACCGGTTACGAGCGCACCCCGGCGAGTTTCTACAATCGCCGTCTGCACCATGGACGATGGAACGCGGCCATCGCCGCCGTTCAGGCGCGCCTGGACGCTGAGGAGCCGGTGCGATGACGTCCCCGGTTCACGGCAAACCGGACGCCGGCACCAACCCGCTCGACCTCGCCATGCAGCGCTGCATGCCGGGACTGGGCTTGGCGATCGTGATCAGCATGTTCTCCAGCCTGGGCATGCTGATCGTTCCGCTCTACATGATGCAGATCAGCAACCGGGTTCTGTCGAGCTACAGCATCAGCTCGCTCGTGGCGCTGACCGTCATCGCCCTGGGTGGTTTGGCGCTGTACGCCGTTCTGGACTACTGCCGGACCCGCCTGTCGCAAAAGCTGGGCTCCTGGCTCGGCCAGCGTCTCGGTCTCGACGCCATCGAGGCCATCATCACGCAAAGCCTCAGGGGCGACAACGGCGTCCAGGGATTGCGGGACATCAACCTGCTCAAGCAGTTCGTCAGCGGCAGCGCCATCACGTCCGTCTTCGAGCTGGTGTGGACGCCGCTGTTCTTCCTGGTGCTGTTCCTCATGCACCCCGTCTACGGCTACTTCGCCTTGGGATCGGCCGTGCTGCTGATCGTCCTTGGCATCGGCGCCGAGTTCGGGATGCGGCGGTCCATCCGCGAGGCCGACACGGCCACCAACCGCGCGACGGAACGGCTGGCGAGCGCGCTGCGGCACGCCGAGGTCATCGAAGCCATGGGAATGGCGGGACCGATCAGCGCCCGTTGGCTGTCCGAAACGGAAAACGCCAACAAGCTCACCGAAACCAGCCTGCGCCGCGTGACCGCCCTGGGCGCGCTGTCGCGCATGGTGCGGATGGCTCTTCAGATCGGCGTCATGGGCGTGGGCGTTCTTCTGATCATCGAGCAGATGGCGTCGGTCGGATCCCTGTTCGCCGCGTCGATCATCGTCGCGAGGGCGCTGGCGCCGTTCGATCACATCATCGGCGATTGGCAGCGTTGGGGCGCCATGCAGGCGGCCTACCGCCGGCTTCGCGACCTGCTCAGCGGGGTGGGAACGGCGCGCTCCACCATGGTGCTGCCGCGCCCGGCCGGGGCCGTCGAAATCGACCGCGTCGTGTATGTGCCGCCCGGGTTGAACCGGGCCGTTCTCAAAGGCATTTCCCTGTTCATCGCGCCGGGCGAAGCCGTCGGAATCATCGGCCCCTCGGCCGCCGGCAAGTCGACACTGGCGCGTCTGCTGGTCGGGGTTTGGAAGCCGTCGAACGGGGCGGTCCGGCTGGATGGGCATGACGTCTATCTTTGGAACCGGGACAACTTCGGCCAGTACGTCGGCTATCTGCCGCAGGCGGTGAGCCTGTTCGAAGGAACCGTGCGGGACAACATCAGCCGCATGGCGGCGGCCGATCCTCTGGCGGTCGTGGCGGCGGCCAAGAAGGCGCGCGTCCATGAGATGATCGGCCGCCTTCCCCATGGCTACGACACCGAGATCGGCAGCGTCTACACACTGTCCGGCGGCCAGCGCCAGCGCATCGCGCTGGCCCGCGCGCTGTTCGGCGATCCGAGCCTCATCGTGTTGGACGAGCCGGATTCCAACCTCGACACCGAGGGAGTCGATGCCCTTCTCACGGCCATCGCCGACGCCAAGCGCCGCGGTGGAACCGTCGTTCTGGTCACGCACCACCACGCTCTCCTGGCGGCCCTCGACAAGGTGGTGGTCATGCGCGACGGGATCATCGAGGGCGTCGTGACGCCCCCCGAAGCGAGTGCTATTCTCAACGGCAGGCCGGTCAGCGTGACCAAGGCGCGGGCCATCGCGGCCGGCCCGGACCGCGACGGCGCCGCTTCCGCCGCCGGGGGTGGCCGATGAGCACCGTCCCCGTGCCATTCGGCGCAAAGCGCGGAGAGATCGCAACGCCGTACGCCCCGTCGGCCCGGCACGATCTGGTCGGTCCGGCGCCGGATGTGCGACGGAGCATGGTGATCGCGCTGCTGACGATCGTGTTTGGCTTCGGCGGCTTTTTCGGCTGGGCCGCGTTGTTCCGCCTGGAAAGCGCGACCGTCGCTCCTGGGGTGGTCGCCGTGCAGAGCCACCGCAAGCTGGTCCAGCATCTGGAAGGCGGCATCATCAAGGCGGTGCGGGTGGCCAACGGCGATCGCGTTCGCGCCGGCGACCCTCTGGTGGAGCTGGAGGACGCGCAAGCGCGTTCCAACCATGGGCAAACGCTTGGCCTCTACCGCGCGGCGTTGGCCCGTCAGGCGCGCCTGCGGGCGGAGGCGGGCGGGCGATCCACCATCGAGGTCCCCGCGATCCTGAGCAAGGACCAGGGCGACCCCGACGTCGCCCGCGTCATCGACGCCCAGCGCTGGACCTTCGACGCTCGGCGCGGCGCGCACGCCAGCGCCATCGCCGTGAAGCGGCAGACCATCGCCGATCTCGAGGCCGACAGCGCCGCAGCGACGGAGCAGCTCGTCACCACGGAGCGGCAGATCGCCAAGATCGTGGAGGAGATCAGCGACATCCGGACGCTGCTCAACAAGGGGCTGGTGCCGAAACCCCGCCTTCTCGCGCTCGAACGGGCGGAAGCCGAACTTCACGGCCGGAAGGCGGAGCTGCGCGGGCGCCTCAACCGCAACCGCGAGGCTTTGACCACGGTCGACGTGCAGATCGCCGACCTGGAGGCGACGCGGCAGAAGGACATCGCCGCCGAACTCGAAGCCGTGGACCGCGAGGTCGCCGACCTCTCGCAGCGCCTCGCCGGCCTTCAGGATATCCTTCAGCGGGTCATCGTCCGCGCCCCGCAGGATGGCATCGTGGTCAACCTTCAGGTGTTCACGCCCGGCGGCGTGATTCGCGGTGGCGATCCCATTCTGGAACTGGTGCCGGGCAACGACGCCCTGGTCATTGACGCCAAGCTCAGCCCGATGGACATCGACAACGTGCATCCGGGCCTGAAGGCCCGCATCCGGCTGACCGCCTACCGGCAGCAGACGACCCCGACGGTGATGGCCGACGTCGTCGACGTGTCCGCCGACCGCCTGACGGATCAGGCGGGCAACAGCTATTACAACGCGCGCCTGCAACTCAACCCGGCGGAGTTGGAGGCGCTGCCCAACGTGCAGCTGTATCCCGGCATGCCGGTCGACGCGATGATCATCACCGGGGAACACACGGTCCTCAACTACCTGCTGTCGCCGATCACCAACGGCTTCGCGCACGCGCTTCGGGAGCAATGACCATGTCCGAAAGCTTCCCACCGGAACGTGAATCCAAGCCTTTTCCACCCGCGCCGTCGGCGGCGGACGCGGGGACCATCGATGAGGAGACGGTCCGGGCCATGATGGCGGAAGGGGTCGTCGACGCCATCGAGTCCGGCCGCATCTATGGATGGGCGTGGGATCGCGGCGAGCCCGACCGTCGCATCATGATCGACGTGTATCACGCGGGCCGTCTGCTGGAGACCGTCTGCGCCGACCGGTTCCGCGACGATCTCAAGCGGCTGAACCTCCTGGCGGGGTTCGAGGAGGAGGGCGACGGTCGGCACGCCTTCGCCTGGGACATTCCGCTGGACCTGCGCAGCTCGCACCCGGCGGCGTTCCACCTGTGCTTTCACGGCACGCACGTTCCCCTGGAGCGGTCGACGCGGGTCGCCCAGGCCGAGGCCGTGGCTTCGGACGCCAATCAGGTGCTCGGGAACGTCGCGTTGGCGCTCGCGCAACGGCTCGCCAGCGTCGAGGCGACGGTGGCCAAGGCACTGCACCTCAACATGCTGCTCCAGCACGAACTCCAGCAGGGCAACAAGGCCGAACATCTGATCCCGCATCTCGGCAAGGGCTTCCGGATGTGGGCGGGCAAGATCGCCGGGCACTTCGATGAACGCCTCGGCGAGAAGACCGCGTCGCTGCACGAAGGTCTCGGGGAGACGGCGCGGGCGACCGCGACCGCCATCGCCGAAATGGAAGGATTCCTGGTCCGCACGGACGAGGCGCTGAAACGGACGGTTCGTCGGGACGACCTGCTCGACCTGCACCGAAGGATCCGGCAGGCGATGTGGATGACGGTCGCTGCGGCCTTTGCCGCCGGTGTCGTCGGTGCCGGCATCGGTGTCTGGACGTTCGCCCAACTGGCCATGCCGTAAGGGTCGCGATGCGCATTCTTTACCTGACCCACAACGATCCGCGCTTCCATCCCGGCGGTACGGAAATCTTCGCTCGGGAACTCTTCGGGGAGGTCGGGGCGCGGCCGGGGACCGAGGCGCTCTTCCTGGCGGGAACCAGCGGGGTGCAGCGCCTTCGCAGTCCGGGGACACCCTTCCAAACCGTCGGCCGCAGCGCTCGGGAGATGCTGTTGTGGACCGGCGAATTCGATCGCTTCAACCTGTCCCAGGCGGACACGCATGGCGTGCTGCCCGAGCTGGAACGGCTGGTGCGCGACGTCAAGCCGGACGTGGTGCACGCTCATCATGTGCTTCTGCTCGGCCTGGAGAGCTTCGCCGTGGTGCGTCGGGCGGCGCCGGAGGCACGGATCGTCCTGACGCTGCACGACTACTACCCCATCTGTCACCACGACGGCGTCATGGTCCGGTCGGCGGCGTCCGGCACGCCCATGGCGTTGTGCGACGAAGCGTCCCCGGACCGCTGCCTTCGCTGTGTTCCCGAGGCATCGCGAATGGCCTTCAAGCTGCGGGAGCTGTACGTCAAGCGTCACCTCGATCTGGTGGACCGGTTCGTGGCGCCGAGCCGCTTTCTGGCCGAGCGCTACATCGCCTGGGGCCTCGACCCGGCGAAAATCACCGTTGTCCGAAATGGCCGACGCCTTTCTCCGCCCGCCCCGCCCCGTCCACGGGAGGAGCGGCGGGCCGAGCCGTCTTTCGCCGTGTTCGGCAACGTAAGCCCGTTGAAGGGAACGCTGCTGGCGATCCAGGCCGCCCAGCTTGCCGCCAGCCGCAGCAACCGGCGTTTTGCACTGACCATCCACGGCGCGCCGCTGTTCCAGCCCGAGCCGTTCGTCCAGCGCCTGAACGAGGCGGTCGATGCGGCGAACGCGGCGGGGAATGTTCGCGTGACCATGGCGGGACCCTATCGCCCCGAGGACGTGGCCGAGCGCATGCGGTCAACGGATTGGGTGGTGGTCCCCTCCATCTGGTGGGAGAACGCGCCGCTGGTCATCGACGAGGCCTTCCACCATGGGCGCCCGGTCCTTTGCAGCGACATCGGCGGCATGGCCGAAGCGGTGACGCACGGCGTGAATGGGCTGCATTTCCGCGTCGGCGACGTTCAGGCCCTGGCGAGCCGGATGCTCGAAGTCATGGAAACCGACGACGCATGGGAGACTCTGCGGCAAGGGCTGCCGGCGGCGCGGTCCATCCAGGACTGCGCGGATGACCATATGGCGGTTTACAGCCCGTCCCGGGCGTTGCGTCGTCGCGCATCCAAGGCGGGCGCGAAGACCGTTTGCGAAAGCGTTCCGGCATGACGACGACCATGGCGCACCCCGCAACCGGCGTCGAACTGCCGGTGCCGCCGCCCGATCTCCATTGCGTCGGTGACGGCGATTTCCTGGCGATCGGACGGGAGTTTCTGGGGCACCTGATCGACCATGCGGGCCTGAAGCCCACGGATCGGGTGCTCGACGTCGGCTGCGGGGTCGGGCGCATCGCCGTGCAATTGACGCGGTATCTTGCGCCGGAAGGCCGCTACATCGGCTTCGACGTCGGCGCGGCCGGAATCGCGTGGTGTCGGGAAGCCGTCGCGCCCCTGCATCCGGGATTCTCCTTCCTGCATCTCGACCTTTTCCATCCGCTCTACAATCCGGCGGGAACCCTGGCCAGCACGCGACAGCACTGGCCCGTGCCGGATGAATCCATGGACGTCGTGTGTCTCACCTCGGTGTTCACGCATCTGACGGCCGAAGAGACCCGGCATTACCTGCGCGAGATTGCGCGTGTTCTGAAACCCGACGGCCGTTGCCTCGGCACGTGGTTTTTGCTCGACGGACCCCAGATGCCGCCCGGAGCGGATTATCGCCTGTCCTTCGCCGCGGGGGAGGATGGTGCGTTCTACGACACGCTGACGGGCGTTCCGACCGCCGCCGTTGCCTATCGGCTCGACTGGCTCGGGCAGGAACTCCGGAGGGTGGGGCTCGACGCCACGATTCTGCCCGGGCACTGGAGCGCGAGCGCCGATGCGGTGAGCTATCAGGACATGACGATCCTGCGCAGGCAGGCTTGATGCGGACGGGCGGCGGCTCAGGGAGCGGTGAGTGGATCAAGGTTGCCAGGGGCTTCGGCCAGAAACCAACGCCATGCCGAAGGGGCATCCCGCCGCACCCCTCCGCGCATGCGCGCGTGAGCGCGCCGTAGCCCCGGCCGCGCCACCGGACACCCGCCTGATGGATGCCTCCGTGACCCACACGCCCTCAACCGAAACGCCGGAGACCGCCGCCGGGCACACGCGGCTGGACGAGGTCAAGCGGACCATCTGGCTGACCCGGCCCGACCTGCGCGCGTTGTGCGAGGGCGACCAGGAGCGCTTCGAATGGTGGCTGCTCCTGAACGGCGCGCGCGAGTACCGCGCGCTGGCAGAGATCGGATTTACCACCCGGCAGGACCTCCTGGCCGAGCTGGCGGCCGAGGCGTTGCCGGACGTGCGCCCGACGCTGACCCGTTTCATGCGGCTGGCCTGGACCATGCGGCCCGACCTGCGAAGCGCCTTCGACCTTCGGACGGTCGAGGGGCAGCAGGGCTTCGTCTGGTGGTACTTCACCCAGGGCCCGGCCGAACTGCGCCTTTCCTGCTTCTTCACCGAGGAGCAGAGGCGCTTCCTGAACGAGCCGGACGAGCGCCTGCCGGCTGACGGCGTCATCCCGATCACCCGGCTGATGGTGCAGGTGTGGCTGCGGCGCCCCGACCTCCAGCAGACCTTCCCGCTGGAAACGCAGGGCGGGCGCCAGGCCTTTCTCGTGTGGTACTTCACGCACGGCCTCGCGGAGACGCAGCTGGCCGACCTCGTGGACGAGCGGCAGGCACGGATCCTCTCCGTCCCCGTGCCGGGCGGTCCGGAGCTGCCGCCGATCCTGGCGATGATCTGGTCGTCCGACGCGGCCATCCAGGCGCGGTTCCCCAACCCGCTCAGCCCCGCCTTCGCCCAATGGGCGCGCACCGAGGGCACGGCGCAATACCCCATTCTCACGCGACTGGCGGACGTGGACGTGCCGGCGAGCGTCGAGGCGCCCGCCATCGCGACGAGCCGCGGCGACCTGCCGTTCGGCGTCAACCTGATCGGCTACGCTCGCGGGCAATTCGGCATCGGTGAGGACGTCCGCATGGCGGCGCTCGCTATGCGGGCGGCGGACATTCCCTTCAGCGTCTACAATGTCGAGCCCGGGCGCGAGGTGTGCCAGGGCGACGACAGCGTCGCCGCGCTGATCACGGATCGGCTCCCGTACGCCGTCAACCTGCTGTGCACGACCGGCATCGAGACGGCGCGCCTCGCGGCGGTGGAGGGATCGGCCCTGTTCGACGGGCGCCGCACCATCGGCTACTGGCCGTGGGAACTGCCGGAGTGGCCCGAGGAATGGCGGCACGCCTATGAACTCGTGGACGAGGTCTGGGCCTCCAGCCGCTACACGTACGAGGCCTACGCCAAGAGCAGCCCGAAGCCGGTGCGGCACATGCCCATGGCCGTTACCGTGGACGCGACCGCGGGGCTGAGCCGGAGCGACTTCCGCTTGCCCAGTGGCCGCTTTCTCTTCGTGTTCTCCTTCGACGTCCTGTCCAGCCTCGCCCGGAAAAACCCGCAGGCGTGCGTGCGCGCCTTCAAGGAGGCTTTCCCGCGCGGTGACGAGCCGGTCGGGCTGGTGGTCAAGTCGATGCGTGCGACGCCGGACAGCTTGGTCTGGCAGGAGCTTCTGGAGGAGGCGCGGGCCGATCGGCGCATCACGATCATCAGCGAGACGCTGAGCCGGGGCGCGGTGCTCGACCTGTACCGGGCGTGCGATTGCTTCGTCTCGCTGCATCGGGCCGAGGGGTTCGGGCGCGGGATCGTCGAGGCGATGCGGCTCGGCAAGCCGGTGGTCGTCACCGGCTTCTCCGGGAATATGGACTTCACGACGCCGGGCAGCGCGGCCCTGGTCGATCACCGGCTGCGCCCGGTGTCGCCGGAGGAATACCCCTTCGCCGGCGGGCAGCTGTGGGCGGAGCCGGACGTGGCGCACGCCGCCTGGTGGATGCGGCGGCTGGTTGAGGATCCCGGGCTGCGGCAGCGGCTGGCCAGGCAGGGGCAGACCCTGACCGGGGCAACATACGCCCCGGAAGCGGTGGGAGCCGGTTACGCGGCCTGCTTCAACACGCGGTTGCGCGAGGGGGGCGGCTGCGGCCGCTCTGCCCGAAGCGCTTCCTGCCGTTGGGGAGCGAGCTGACGATGATCCAGAAAATCACGCCGCGGGTCGCCGGGGAGCGGTTTGCACCACCGCTCGTGATCTGCAACGGGGAGCACCGCTCCAGGTCAGCCAGCCCGCCTGTAAAGAAACCGTCTTTTCCATCATCTGCGATATCGCGCACGAGGGAATAAGAATTATGCAACAACAATATAGCGACACGCCGGAAAGCTTATTACCGCTTCCCAACATCACGGGAACCAGGATTTATGGCAATTTCGACGGGATCGACGTCAGTCAAGGAGGAGCGCTGATCTGCGGCTGGGCGTTTGATGCGGCGAACCCGGACGGTATCCCTGAAATCCTGGTCGTTGGATCGGCAGGAATAATCGGCCGCGGAAAAGCAGATCTGGCCAGACCCGATGTCAGGGATGCCGGTGCGCCGAGAGTCGGGGTCGGGTTTCGCGTCCGTTTGAAGCCGAAGGCGGACGAGAGGGAGTTGGCGATTGTTGTCATATCCGGCGAGCAGAAACATGTACTTCAGAAAATATTTTTAAAGGAAACCCTTCCCACCCCTCCGCTAACCAGGGAAGACGTTGTTTCAGCATTCAACCTTTTGTTTCATCGGTGTCCGGAAAGCGAAGATGCGATCAATCACCAGCTCTTGATACACAAATCCAAGTCCAGCTTGTTTGTTGCACTCTTTCGCTCTCCGGAGTTCCATGAAAAAAACATGGACTTGATCTCTTTGATGAATGCTGGTGGCGTGGGCGGGTGACATGAAAGCTTCCATTGTCATAAACACTTATAATCGGGCGCTTCAGCTCCGCGACTGCTTGCGCGCTCTTCGCAATCTCGAAGGTGAATTCGAGGTGATCGTCGTGAATGGTCCGTCAACGGACGGGACGCGAGCGCTCTGCGAAGAATATGCTTCATCAATCACGTATGTAGAATGCGCTGAGAGAAATCTTTCAGTCTCGCGGAATATTGGAGTTGCAAACGCCGCAGGCGATATCGTCGCGTTCATCGACGACGACGCCGTGGTTCATCCGGCCTGGCTTGAAAAGATTCTCGAAAAATACGACTCGGATGATGTTGTCGGCGTGGGTGGGTTCACCATCGATCACACGGGAAAGCGGTATCAGGCGACCGCCACGCTTTGCGACCGGTTGGGCCATGCCTACTCCGTACCAAGCGGGATTTCGCGCGAAACTTTCTGCTTTCCCGGAACGCCCCTGTTTCCGTCCCTCCTTGGAACCAACTCGTCGTTCCGCGCGTCGGCGCTGCGGGAGATCGGCGGCTTTGACGAAACCTTCGCCTACTTCCTCGACGAGACGGACGTCTGCCTAAGGCTCGTGGACCGGGGCGGGCAGATCGTGTACGCCCCCGACGCCCTCATCTATCACCGCTACGCGCCGAGCCATCTGCGGAACCCGAACAAGGTTCCAACCACGCTGCACATTCCCTGCCGCAGCAAGTCGTATTTCATGTACCGCCATGGCTTGACGATGCTGGACGAGATCGCCGTGACGGCGGAGATCGTCAAGTACCGCGACGGGCTGCGCCAGGACAACCGATGGCTCCGCGAGCACAACTATCTCAGCCCGGCAGCCGAAGCGCTCCTCAACCAGGATGTGGACCTCGGCATCGAGGAAGGCCGCGCGCTGTCCCGGCGCCGCGCCCCGACCAACCTGCCGGAACGCGCGGCAGGGGTCGCGGAGAGGCCCTTCAAGGCGTTCAACGCCCGCGGGGCTCGAAAGCTGCGGATCGCGCTGATCTCGCAGGGGTTTCCTCCGGACGACACCGCCGGCATCGCGCGGTGGACCGAGCATGTCGCCAGCGGTCTCGCGGCGCGCGGCCACCGGGTCCATGTCATCACCCGTGCGAAGGCCGAACCGACGGTTGATTATCGGGACGGTGTCTGGGTCCACAAGGTGAAGGCCGTCGAGGGCGGAGAACTCGGCGCCGTAACCGCGATGATCGACATACCGGACGACCTTGCCCGCTGGTCGGGCGGCGTTTACGCGGAATTGCAGGAGATCGGCTTCTCGAACCTGGACCTGATTTCCGCGCCGATTTGGGATGTCGAGGGACTCATTCCTCTGCTGCTCTCGCCCATCCCCGTGGTGACGTCGCTGCACACCACCTACAAGCTCGCCTACCCCCACAAGCCGGACTGGCACCGTCCCCTATACGACTTCAACCATGTCCGGCGTGTCATCGGGGCCGAACGGTTCCTGTTCGAGAACGCGCCTTACTTCCTCGGCAACACGAACGCGGTCGTGAAGGAGATCCGCGACGCCTATGGCGTCGACATCGCAGCGCGGACGATCATCGTTCCGCACGGCGTCACCGCTCCGGCCGAGCCCGCGAAAGGGAAGACGAAGATCGGCGACGGTCTCACGGTGCTGTTTGTCGGACGCCAGGAAACCCGAAAGGGATTCGACACGGCGCTGGAAGCGGCCCTCCGCGTCTGTGCGCAGGTTCCCGACGTCTCGTTCCGCTTCATCGGCGCCGCAACGGACGACCCGAACTGCAAACGGGCGATTCACCGCTTTCGGGCGGTCGCGCCCGCGGCGCTGGCGCAACGGATCCATCTCGAAGGCTACCGTCCGGACGACCAACTCACCCAAGCCTACGCCGACTGCGACATTTTCCTCGCTCCCTCCCGCTTCGAATCCTTCGGTCTTGTGGCCATCGAGGCGATGCGATTCGGAAAGCCCGTCATCGCCGGCAACGTGGGGGGGCTTGCGGAGGTCGTCGAGCCGCTGAAAACGGGCCTTCTCGCCGATCCGGACGACCCCGATGAGATCGCGCAGGCCATTCTTAGGCTCGTCGGCGACCGGGATCTTCGCCGGCAGCTTGGCAACGCCGCCCGGCAGAGTTTCCTGGAAAAATACACCCTGGAGCAGATGGTCGACGGCATTGAAGCCGCCTACACCGCCTTTCAGAAGGCGTCGACGTCTGCGAACACTGCGTTGGAGGAAGTCTGACCATGAAGATGGAGCGGGATGCGCTCGCCCAGGCGCTCGAGGTCTTCGCGGATGTTCAGCCTTCCGATGCCGAGGTGGGCAACCTCCTCACGCATGTGGACGATTCCAAGGACCTCCTGTGCCATATCCTGCTGAACACGGATTTCCTGGTCCGATACCCGGACGTGGCGGCGATACTCCAAGGGCTCTCGGGGCCCGTATCGCGCTCGCTGCTCGCCTCTCCCGACGTGGCTCCGCTGCGGGAGCGGATGAAGCGCTCTCTGCTTCAGGAGCTTTACGAGAAGCAGAAGAGTTGGGCATCGAAGGCGGAAGAACTCAATCAACTCGAAACTGAAATACTTGATCTGAAGAACAAGATCACCGCCGTTGCTAAGAACGGGACGCTCTAAGTGGTGAGCGCGATCCGGTGTGGAAGTTCGTAGCGCGATGTGTTCTGGTGCCTGTTTCTATCGTGTGAGTTGGGCTTCTGGCAAATGAGTGAAACAGCGAGTCTCTCGTCCGCAGCGATCGTGCAGCAGAAGCTCCTCGGTCGGCTCGCCTGCCCGGTAACGCGCGGCGCGTTGGAGGTCCTGACTCTGGTGGAGTCGGCCGGAGCGGTGAAGGAAGCAGTCCTATGGAGCCCGCGGCTCGGGTCCGTCGTCGGCGAGATCCGGAACTTCCAGCTCGACTTCGTGCGTTTCCAGTCGGGGATCGACGTGGGCGCGATCCGAGCGCGTATTGCCGAAGGGCACCTGCCGTCTTACGAGGAGCAGCAGCAAGTCTGGGCCGCATTCCCTCCCAACGATGCCCTGTTCACGTACAGCGGCGACTGGCGCCCGATTGAGAATATGGTGGTTACGGATTGCGAAACGAGGCCCACAACCATCCGCTGGCAAATCGACCGTCCATGTCGAATTATCTTCGGCGCGCATCCCTGGTCGGGCCATGTGGACGTGCTCGTCAATGGGGAAGTGATCCACCAGCTCGACCTCTACGAGCCGCACACGACCGTTCCGAGAACCGTCGTCGTCAAGCCGGCCCGGCCGGACACGCCGTCCGAAATCGTCGTCCATGCCAAGGGCACCCAGTCGACGCAGAGTATGGGCCTCCAGTGCCTGTTTTCGGGATGCGAAATTGCCACGGAGAAGGTCGAGCCTATCCGTTTCGAGAAGAAGCTGCGTGTCCGGGGCGCCAGCTATACGAACCGGTTCAGAGAAATGCTGGCGGCGGTGCCGGCCAGCGGCCTGTGTCTCGACATTGGAGGTGGCAACCGGCAATTGGACGATCCCCGATACGTCAACCTCGATTATGCTCCATATGACGAGCCCGACATCGTCGGCGACGCACTCAAGTTGCCGTTCGCGAACGACACCTTTGAATTTATATATTCGACCGGCGTTATCGAGCATCTGAAAGATCCGAATCTCGCCGGGAAGGAAATATATCGCGTCACGAAGCCCGGCGGGAAAATCCTCATCGGCATGGCGTTCATGCAGCCGATCCACAGCGAAGGACAACACTTTTTCAATGGAACGGTTTGGGGTCTTGAGGAGATGCTCAAGGATTTTCGGATCGATGACGTCTTCTGGGAGGGCTCCATGAGCTTCTTGATCGAGTGGATGATGCAATGCACCCACGTCGACCGACTTGCGGACCCCAGAGAAGTGCAGAAAATTTTAGAGACCGTAAGGAAATGGGATAAACTCGTGACATATGATCGACTGAAATATATTGCCAACGGTGTTTGGTTGTGCGGTACCAAGATCTGATTATCTGCGCGCTTTGCTTTTGAGGGCAGTATAGAATGATTAAGCTTCAGGTTCCGGAGATTACACGTCGAGGATTGTACGCGCTGGCGACGACGCAGGAGTGGAAACCTTACGACCTGCCGAAACTGGGGACGGTTGCCCAGATGGCGGAAACGGCCGGGGCCACTATGACGTTCACCTGCCCGCCCGGCCGCGTCGGCATATGGCTGCTGCGGCACGCATGGAGCGGGCTCGTGGAGATCACCTGTGCCGGCCGCTCCATCGTGGTTGACCTCTACGCCGAACACCAGGACGAGAGCTTCTTTCATTACATTGATGCCGGTCCGCACGGCGCTGCCGAAGTCGCTGTCCGGGTCCTTGGCCGGCGGAACCCGGCGTCCGGCGGCGATCAGGTCTGGGTCGTCGGATTGGCGGTGGAGGCCCTGCCGGACGAGCGGGGAGACGTCCTGACGTTGTCGCCCGGCTGCAAGTTGATCAATGCCGAGTGGGGGCGCTTCCTCGTTCTGCTGACAGACAAGGACATTCCCAACGTCATCCAGTCCACGGGGACGTGGGGCGGGGACGACATCGGGCTGTTCAAGGCGTGTGTCCGACGCGGCGATGCCGTGCTCGATGTCGGTGCGAACTTCGGCCATCACTCCGTCGTCTTTTCCCAACTGGTCGGGCCGGAGGGGATCGTCGTCTCAATCGAAGCGCAGCGGGTCATGTACCAGTTGCTGAATGCGAACTGCGTGCTGAACGGTTGCCGAAACGTTAGGACGGTGCATGTCGCCGCGTCGGACCGGCCTGGGAAGTTGACGCTGTACCCCATCGATTACGAGCGTGAGTGCAATTTCGGGAGCCTTGGTATCAATCCACAGCCGCCAGAGAATGCCGCTGCGGAAACAGTTGACGCTGTGCCTCTGGACGATCTTCTCCAGAAATCCTTTCCCGACATCAGGATTGGGTTCATCAAAATCGACGTCCAGAGTTACGAGTTGTTCGTGCTGCGCGGTCTTGACCGGTGCCTACGCGAACACCGTCCGTTCGTGTTTTTCGAAGTATCACCCCATTGGATGCAGCTTGCCGGGTATGATTACCGAGTGATCTACGAATTCCTTGGCGGCCTGGGTTACGGCTTTCGGCACCGGGCGGACGTCGAGGTGGGGACTGCAGGCTTCCCCGAGCGTTCTCTGGACGACCAGTACGAATGGGACGTGCTTGCCATTCCGACCGAACGGATGCGGGAGGTCGCTGCGGCCGGCACCGGCCGCTGGAGGTAGATGGGCGGGCGAACCCAATCCAGGCCGAACTGTCTACAAGACGGAGACCGACTGGATCTGATCTGTCCGATGAGCGCCTAACCTTACGGCGTAGGGGCGGCGCATCAGAACCTCTACCCGCCCGCGGCAGCATCAGCATGGCTCAGATATATCGCTCGTGTCCGCAGAGGAGAAAAATTGCCATTCATCAGATAACGGGCATGTCCTTGCACTTACGCGAATATACAGACGATTGTAACAGGCAAAGGCCACGGACGCAGTTTTCTTGCATATGCATACATGGAACCTAATGGGCGTGTTCTTGGTGTACATTGCTGGCTGCGTTCTCTTTGCGCTGCTTTGTGCGCACTTGCAAGGGCGCCTGGAGAACCGGCTTGCTGTTGCCTATGACACGGCTCCAATTGCGCGCCGCCGCCGCTTCTGGTGGAACGCCGCCGTCGCGGCCACCCTGCATGGCACATTGTTTGCGCTGGCCGGCGTCATCGGCACAGAGTTGACGGCGAGCGTCATCCTTGCGCTTTACGCTGCGAACATCGGTCTGCACAGACTGTTTGGCCGTGTTCTGTCGCCCGGAGACCTAAACAGCGCCCGCGAGGCGCTGACCTTCCTGCCGAGCTATGTGCCGTCGGGCCGCCTTGTCGTCATAGCGGCCGCCTTGGCCCTCACCGCGGCTGGCGCACTGCTGCTGGGATACTGGGCCAACGCCGCCCTGGCCTTCACGTCGGGTTCGAGGTTCCGCCTCGGGCTGCTGCCGGCCAGCATGGCCGGCTGGGCCGTGCTGTGGTCGCGGGCGCGCGCGTGGCCACTGGTCGACGATGCCCTCGCCTACTCGCAGACAGATCAAAACGTCAACGTCCGGCGGCTCGGCTTCCTCCTGCAAGGCTGGCTCCTGCTCGTCAGGATGTCGAGACTGCGCAAGCCCCACGAGTTCGACCGGCGCATCGACGTTCTGTCGAAGGCGCGCCGGGTCGGCGGTCAGCCGGAGGTATGCCGCGACGCCGCGGGCGATCCTGATGTCATTGTGCTGATGATGGAGTCCCTTGCCGATTTGGCGGAACTTGGCATCCCACTAGCGGCGGAACCGCTTGCCTATGTCAAGGCGGAAAGGCCGGAGCGCGCTCGCGGCCGACTCAATGTGCCCGTCGTCGGCGGAAACACCTGCAATACCGAGTTCGAGGTGTTGACGGGCATTCCCACGGGGTCGGACGGGAGCGGGATGCTCCCCTACATGAGCAGGCTCAACGACGGCGTCTACGGGCTTCCGCATTGCTTGAAGCGCCGCGGGTACACGAGCTGCGCCGTGCACCCCTTCCACCGGTGGTTCTACAACCGGGATCGGGTGTACCGGAAGCTGGGTTTCGACGAGTTCTTTGCCGATGAGAGCTTCCACGGCGCGGCCCGGCAATTCGACCGGATTTCCGACAAGGCATTCGTTGACCTCATCCTTTCGAAGCTTGAGGCCGACCGGCCGAACTTCGTCTTCGGCGTCTCTATCATGGGGCACGGCCCTTACCGGCCAGCCGAGCACGACGGGATCGACTTCGTTGATCCCAGCTTCTTCAAGGGTCAGCCGCTTCAGAAGGTGGTCGACCAATACTGCCGGGTCACCGCGGCGACCGACCACGCCTTGGCCCACCTACACCGGGGCTTGGAGAGCCGGGCTCGTCCCTATGTCCTTGTGGTCTTCGGGGACCATGTACCGTTCTTCACGAACAGCCTGAATGGACTAGAGGTCTGGAGGGACATCCTCACGACTCTCGGGAACGACCAAGTCCAGGAGGATGACCTGTTTCGGACCCCCCTCTTCGTCTTCTCCAACATTCCTGGCGTGGTGAATCCCCCCTTCGGTACGCTTGACGCCAGCGACCTCGGGGCGGAGATTCTGGCCCGGCTGGGGATCGCCGACGAGGCCGCGTTCGGCGCCCTTCGGGCGTGTCGAATGGCTCCTGAGGATCGTGCCGTCTATGCCTATGATACGATTTACGGGGCGCAGCTCCTGACGCGGGATCTCGTCGCGACGACGGAGGGGGAGCGCTACGAACTCAACTCCAGGCTTTACGGCCGCTATAACACCAGCAGCCGACAAATTGACACTCTGTTCCTGCTGATGAAAGAAGGGCGCTACGAAGAGTTCGACGCTCTCTACGCGACCCTTCCGAAGGACGACGTCCTAATCGGCCGCGCCCGGCTCCTTTGGGCAGCGCGTCAGATCGACTTGGGGCGCACGGATAATGAAGTCGTGCAGGCGCTGGCCGACGTGATCGCCAGCCCGGACCCCTTCTGGGGCTATTACCATAGTGCCCGGCTAAACCTTACGCAGGGTGACTACGCCGCCGTGTCGGCGGATGTGGCAGCCGCATATGCCACAGGGTCGGGAGAAAGCTTACATCTCGTTGTCCTCGGGCGGGGCCGCTTCACACTGAAGGATTTTCCAGGCGCGCTCGCCGTGCTCGATCCGCTGGTGAATGCCGGGGAACGCAATCCGGACGCGAATCTGCTGTGGGCGGCGATGCAGATCGACGTAGGACGGACTGATGCGGCCATCGACGCCGCCCTGAACTGCGCCGCCGCAGCGCCGCAGCCGTTCTGGGCCTATTACCACCATCTCCGCCTTCTTCTCGCCCGACAGGACCACGCTCGCGTCCGCGACATCGCAGCGGCGGCGGCCCGGCTGCTGCGGGACCGGCAGCAGCCGGACGGGGAACTGGTCTCTGCCCTGATGGGGCTGGTGCGGCCGGTCTTCATAGCCGGGAATCGGGAGGCTGCGCTGGCCCTCCTCGAGCCGCTGGTCGAGGCCGGCGTATCATCTCCTGAAGCGGACCTGCTCTGGGCGGCAGCGCGGATCGACGTCGGGCGCATCGATGACGGCGTCAAGGCCGCGCTCGACCGGGCAGTTGCCATGGGAGACCGGTTCTGGGCTCTCTACCACCGCATCCGCCTGCACGTCGCGCGAGGCAGCTTGGCCGACGCCGTGGCCGATGCCGACGCTGCGGAGGAGATCAATCCCGCCGGCGCGCCGAACGTGCGAGCCCTTCTGCCTTGACCCCCACCGTCGCTTCTCCCGCGCCCGACGTCTGGCTCCGGCCCGACGCGAAACCACGGCGCGTCCTGGTCATCCACAATCCCGTTGCCGGGGGGCGCCGGGCGTCGCGTCTGCGCGCCACCATTGAGGCGCTGATGCAGCGTCACGGCGCCGATGTGACGGTGTGGGCCACCTCGAAGCGTGGCGACGCCGAGGCAATGGCCGCGGCGGTGGAGCCAGGGCGCTACGACGCGGTGGCCGTCGCCGGCGGGGACGGCACGATTGGCGAGGCGATCAACGGCTTTGCCGCCCGCACCGTCCCTGTCAACGCCCCCCTGGGCATCGTTCCGCTTGGCACCGCCAACGTCCTGGCGCACGAACTGGGGCTGCCCTTCGACGCCGGAGGCATTGCGGCGCTGCTGGCGGCCGGCAGCGTGCGCCCGATCCATTTGGGGGTGGCGAATGGCCGGCATTTCAGCATGATGGCCGGCGTCGGCCTCGACGCTCGGGTGGTCGAGGGGGTCTCGACCGGGCTCAAGCGCATGGTCGGGAAAGCGGCCTACGCCACAAGCACGCTGGTCCAACTCTGCGCCGGGAGTAATCGCCTCTACCGCGTCACCGTGGATGGCGAGGGCTGGGAGGCAGCGTCCGTGATCGTTGCCAACGGGCGATTTTACGGTGGCCAATTCGTCTGCGCGCCGCGCGCCAGCCTTACCGAACGCGGCCTGCACGTCTGCCTGTTTTCCCGGCCCGGTCCGTGGAACGCGATGCGGTACATGTGCGGAATGGCCATGGGGCGGCTGCACCGCTTGCCGGACTACCGCGTGATCCCGGCCGCAGCCGTGTCCATTGAGGGGCCAGCGGGGGAACCGGTTCAGGCTGACGGCGACATCATCGCCCGCCTGCCGGTGCGGATCGCATCGGCGGCGCGGTCCCTGCCGGTGCTGGCACCCGCCGGGTCAGCATCATAAGGGTCGTACCGGAACAGGCTTCGCGCCAAAGTGTAAGGACGTTTGAACACGAATCATCGGAAGCTGGCGATGTCGTCTCTCCGATTGTCGGCGAACAGATTCTGCGGGCTCCGGTCGAACACTCAGCGCTGGGCGGCCTGGGGCGGATGACGGCTCAGCCAGTCCTGAAGCTCCTTGATCTCCCGCGACTGGTCGTCGATGACCTTCTGGGCCATGGCCTTCAGGTCGGGATCCTTGCCGTGCTGCAACTCCACGCGGGCCATGTCGATGGCTCCCTGATGGTGTGCGATCATCATGGACGCGAAGTCGCGGTCGGCGTCGCCGGTCATTCGGCGGCCCATCATGGCGTGGTTCATGTTCCGCATGGAGTCCATGTAGGCGCGCGAGGCCGGATCCTGGGGCATGTTCGGGCGCTTCATGTCCTGCTGCGTCATGCCGGGATGCCCCTGCATCGGCGGGTTGCCTGCCGGAGGTCCCCCTTGCCCCTGCGCCAGGGTGGGCGCCGCCACCAGAACCATGCCGAGAAGAAGCGGCGCGGACAGCCGCAGGAGCCGGGTCGATGCCATGGCCGAGGTCCTTTTCCTTGCCGTCGTCATTGCGTGGCCCCCGCCGCCGGGCGGCGGATGCCCAGTCAACGGAGCGCCGTCCCGGCTTGTTCCATTAGGGAAATCTGATCCGCCGAATCAGTG
>JAEZID010000548.1 GCA_023416195.1 Pseudomonadota bacterium
CCGCGTTGATGTGCACCACGGTGCCGCCGGCGTAGTCGAGCACGCCGTCGCCCAGCAGGTAGCCGCCCGGACCCCACACCCAGTGGGTGATGGGCGCGTAGATGACCACCGACCAGATGCCCATGAACACCAGCATGGAGGAGAACTTCATGCGGTCGGCGAAGGCGCCGGTGAGCAGCGCCGGGGTGATGATGGCGAAGGTCATCTGGAAGACGATGAAGACCGGCTCCGGGATGGTCCCGGTGAGGCTGTCCTTGGGCACGCCCGACAGGAACGCCTTCGACAGGCTGCCGTAGAAGGGGGTGCCCTCGGTGAAGGCGATGGAATAGCCGACGGCGAACCACAGCACGGAGACGAGCGCGCAGATCGCGAAGCTCTGCATCACCGTGGCGAGCACGTTCATCTTGCGGACCATGCCGCCGTAGAACAGGGCGAGGCCGGGGATGGTCATGAACAGCACGAGGGCGGTGGCGATCAGCATCCAAGCGGTATCGCCGCTGCTGAGCGTCGGCGCGGCGGGGGCGGCCGCATCCTGGGCAAGGGCGGCGGCAGGCAGACCGGCCGAGCCCAGAATCGCCGCCATCATCGGCGCGGCTTTGTGGAACAGACGGCTCATCGAGGCTCCTCTTTCTTCGATGTGTGCTTCTTCGGCCCGGTCGCCCCGTCCCCGGTGAAAGACGGGGCGGCGGGCGGGACCAAGGATGCCCGTTCATCTTCAAGAAGCGTGCCAACCCAAAAGGGCTAGGAATCGTATGAGTTGCGTTCGATGGCGCGACCGGGAACAGCGCCGCACCCCGAGTCGCGACGCCCAGATGCACAAATTTCAGGCAGATTTTCGCCCCGACATGCCCTCCGCACATTTGGCGGATTCGGTTGTTAACACGAGGGAGAACGACACGCCGCAGCCCCTTGCCGGCCGGCGTTCCAGGCGTTTGGCTATTTTTTGGGCAGTGCGGTGCGCCTCTTTCCTGCACAGGGCTTAGGCCGTGGGCCTATTCCGGCCCCTTCCCCCTCGGCCTATTGGCCCGATGGGGAGGAATGTGGCACGGTCACGCTGGGCACCGCCCGTTCGGGGATTCTCGCGCATCCCGTTGGGCGGCCTCCGATGGTCGGCGACAAGAAGAATCAAGGGAAACTCCAATGCTCGACAAACGCGATCTGCGTCTGGCCCCGCGCCGCGCGGTGGCTCTGGTTCTGGCCGGCGGACGCGGCAGCCGCCTGAAGCAGCTGACCGACCGGCGCGCCAAGCCCGCCACCTATTTCGGCGGCAAGTTCCGGATCATCGACTTCGCGCTGTCGAACTGCATCAATTCCGGGTTCCGCCGCATCGGCGTGCTGACCCAGTACAAGTCGCACAGCCTGTTGCGCCATCTTCAGCGCGGCTGGAACTTCTTCCGCGGCGAGATGAACGAGTTCTGCGACCTGCTGCCCGCCCAGCAGCGCATCAGCGAGACCGCCTGGTACCAGGGCACCGCCGACGCCGTGTACCAGAACCTGGACATCCTGCGCGGGCACGACCCGGAATACATCCTGATCCTGGCCGGCGACCACATCTACAAGATGGACTACGGCGCGCTGCTGCTGGACCACATCGCCAAGAAGGCCGACGTGACGGTGCCCTGCGTCGAGGTCCCGCGCGAGCAGGCGACCGGCTTCGGCGTCATGCACATCGACGAGACGCAGCGCGTCATCGACTTCGTGGAGAAGCCCGCCGACCCACCGGCCATCCCCGGCAAGCCGGACAAGGCGCTGGCCAGCATGGGCATCTACGTCTTCAACGCCGAATTCCTCTACAACCAGCTGGAGCGCGACTTCAACGAGCCCGGCTCCTCGCGCGACTTCGGCAAGGACATCATTCCCTGGATGGTGAGGAACGGTTGCCGCGTGATGGCGCACGACTTCGCCGAATCGGCGATCCTCAACGGCCCGGATTCCGAACCCTATTGGCGCGACGTCGGCACCATCGACGCCTATTGGGAGGCCAACCTGGACCTCTGCCACGTCACGCCGCAGCTGAACATGTACGACCGCGAGTGGCCGATCTTCACCTACCAGGAGCAACTGCCCCCCGCGAAGTTCGTCTTCGACGACGAGGACCGGCGCGGCATGGCGGTGGACAGCCTCGTTTCCGGCGGCTGCATCATCTCCGGCTCGCTGGTGAAGAACTCGCTCCTGTTCAGCGAGGTGCGCGTCAACTCCTACAGCGAACTGCACGAAGCGGTGATCCTGCCCGACGTGGACATCGGCCGCCACTGCCGCCTGAAGAAGGTGGTCATCGACCGCGGCGTGACGATCCCCGAGGGCCTCGTCGTCGGCGAGGATCCGGAGCTGGACGCCAAGCGCTTCTACCGCAGCGAGGGCGGCGTCTGCCTGATCACCCAGGACATGATCGACCGCCTGGAAAGCGCCGATCCGGCGAAATAGCGCCACGCCCCATGAGGAATGAGCTTAGTCCGTTAGCTTAGTCCGCCAAGAAGACCAAGAAGCCGAAAGACCGACCCGCCATGCGCGTCCTGTTCGTCACGCCGGAATGTTACCCGCTCGTCAAGACCGGAGGGCTGGCCGACGTCTCCGCCGCCCTGCCCCCGGCCCTCAACCACGCCGGGGCGGACGTCCGCCTGCTGCTCCCCGGCTATCCGGCGGTGCTGAACGGCCTGACCAACCTGCACGAGGTCGGCGACCTCATCACCGACCTGCCGGGCTGCGACCGCGCCCGGCTGCTGATCGGCCGCACGCCGGACGGGGTTCTGGCCTACGCGCTGGACGCGCCGTCGCTCTACAACCGGCCGGGCAACCCGTATCTGGGGCCGGACGGCAACGACTGGCCGGACAACGCCCAGCGATTCGCCGCGCTCGCCTGGTGCGCGGCGGGCTTCGCGGCGCACGACGCCTACGATCCGTGGTGGCGGCCGGACGTGCTGCACGGGCACGACTGGCAAACCGGCCTGATCCCGGCCTATCTGGCGCTCCGCCCCGACCGGTTCGACGGGCCGTTCCGCCCGGCGACGGTCATGACCATCCACAACATCGCCTATCAGGGCCAGTTCGGCGCCTGGATGATGGGCGAACTGGGCCTGCCCTCCTCCGCCTACCGGCTGGAGGGCGTCGAGTATTACGGCGGCATCGGCTACCTGAAGGCCGGCTGCCTGTACGCCGACCGCCTGACCACGGTCAGCCCGACCTACGCCCACGAGATCCAGACCGACGAGCACGGCATGGGCCTGCAAGGGCTGCTTGCCGGGCGGGCGGACTCACTGACCGGCATCCTGAACGGCGTGGACTATCACATCTGGGATCCGACCGCCGACCCGCACATCGCCGCCCGCTACGGCGCCGGGGATCTGGGCGGCAAGGACCTGTGCAAGGCCGACCTCCAGGCCGCCTTCGGCCTCGACCGCCGGCCCGACGCGCCGCTGGCCGGCGTGGTCAGCCGCCTGACCTGGCACAAGGGCCTGGACCTCGTGCTGGAGGCCGCGACGCAGTGGGTCGCCTGGGGCGGGCAACTGGCCGTTCTCGGCAGCGGCGACCACGCGAGCGAAGCGGGCTTCCGCCACCTCGCCGCCTGGTACCCGCAATCGGTCGGCGTCCGCATCGGCTATGACGAGGCGCTGTCCCACCGCATCCAGGCCGGGTCCGACCTCCTGCTGGTGCCGTCCCGGTCGGAGCCCTGCGGGTTGACGCAACTCTACGCGCTGAAATACGGCACCCTGCCGCTGGTCCGCCGCACCGGCGGCCTCGCCGACACCATCGTGGACGCCAACCCGGCCGCCGCCAACGACGGCAGCGCCACCGGCTTCCAGTTCGTCAACCCGACCGCTCAGGAGCTGACCTGGGCCTTGCGCCGCGCCGCGACGCTCTACCGCAAGCCGGAGCGCTGGCACGCCATGCAGCAGCGCGCCATGACCCGCGACTTCGGCTGGCACGGCCCGGCCGAGGAATACATGGAGCTTTACCGGGAGATCACCCCCGCGCTGGTGGCGTGAAGGAGCCGGGATTGGGGCAACCGGCGGCTCTTATCCACGCCATCATTGCACCAATCCCCCGTCCGCCCTATGTTCCGGCCCAAACCAGGGCTCCGGGCACCGATGACTGACCTTTCGCACATCCGCAATTTCTCGATCATCGCGCACATCGACCACGGCAAGTCGACCCTTGCCGACCGTCTGAT
>JAEZID010000186.1 GCA_023416195.1 Pseudomonadota bacterium
TCAGCTTGGCCACACCGATCTCCGGCGTGGCGGCCTCGACGAAATAGAAGTCGCTCTCATCGCCCGCCCCGGAATTCGGGTTTGGCCAGTCGGGCATCTGGCCGGCGTTGATGCGGTGGGCGTTGACGATGATCCGGCTGGTCGCGGCCTGCCGGAAAATCTCGGTCAGGCGGACGACGGGCACAGCGCCGCAGCCGATCACGTCGCCCAGCACCTGCCCCGGCCCGACCGAGGGCAACTGGTCCACGTCGCCGACCAGCAGCAGCGCCGCGCGCGGCGGCACCGCGCGCAGCAGTGCGTTCATCAGCGGCACGTCCACCATGCTGGTCTCGTCCACCACCAGCAGGTCGCAGTCCAGCGGGTTGGTCTCGTCGCGCTTGAAGCCGCCGGCCTGCGGGTCGGTCTCCAGCAGGCGGTGAATGGTCTTGGCCTCCATCCCCGTGCTTTCGCTGAGCCGCTTGGCGGCGCGACCGGTCGGGGCGGCCAGCGCGATGGAGACGTCCTTGGCCTTCAGGATCGTCAGGATGCTGTTGACCAGCGTCGTCTTGCCGACGCCGGGGCCGCCGGTGATGACCAGCAGCTTTGAGGACAGGGCTTGCCGCAGCGCCTCGCGCTGGCTGTCGGCGAGCGTGATGCCGGCCTTGCCTTCCGCCCAGGGGATCGCCTTGGCGGCGTCGATGGGTGGCCAGGGCACCCGGCCGGCGGCGAGCCGGCGCAGCCGGTCGGCAATCGCCTGTTCGGCGCGGTAGAGGCCGGTCAGGAAGACGCACGGCTCGTCCGCCAGCGTGTCGGCGATGACCGTGCCTTCCCTCAGCTCAAGGGCCAGCGCGTCCTCGATGATGGCGGGGTCGATTTCCAGCAGCTTGGCGGCCAGCGGGATCAGCTGCGCGGTGGGCAGGCCGCAATGCCCCTGGTCGGTCGCCTCGGCCAGCGCATAGCTGATGCCGGCGCGGGCGCGGATCATGGCGGTCTTCTCAATGCCCAGGCGGGCGGCGACGGCGTCCGCCGTCTTGAAGCCGATGCCCCGGATGTCGCGGGCGAGGCGATACGGGTTCTCGGTGATCAGCTGGATGGCATCCGGCCCATAGGTCTTGAAGATGCGCACCGCGCGCGAGGTGCCGACCCCGTGGCTGTGCAGGAAGACCATGATCTCCCGGATCACCTTCTGGTCGGCCCAGCCGGCGATGATGCGCTGGGCGCGCTTCGGCCCGATGCCGGTGACCTGGCGCAGCTTGTCCGGTTCCTGCTCGATCACGTCGAACACGGCGTCGCCGAACGCCTTCACCAGCTTCTTGGCATAGACCGACCCGATGCCCTTGATGAGGCCCGATCCCAGATACTTCTCTATTCCCTCGGCGGTGGTCGGCGGCGTGGCGCGCAGGAAGTCCGCCTTGAACTGGAGGCCGTGGCTGCGGTCGTTGACCCAGACCCCGGCCGCCTGGACGAACTCGCCCGCGCTGATCGAGGCGGCGTGGCCGACCACGGTCACAAGGTCGCGTTGCCCGCGCACCTTCACGCGCAGCACGCAGAAGCCCGTCTCGGGGCTGTGGAAGGTCACGCGCTCGACGAGGCCCGAAAGCGGTTCGCGGGTGGCGTCGGTCTGGGCGGGCAGGCTCATGGCCTGAAACATAGGCATTTCCTGCGCGATCGGGGAGTTCTCCCTTGGCCTTTCTCCCTTGGCCGGGCGCGCCCGGGGATCGGACAAATAGAAGGAAGACCTCGGGCCGTCGAATGTGTAATTTGTCGCCCAAGGCCCGCCCCCTCCCGGCATGAGGCGCGGGCATGCGGTGAAAACACGTCAGCCACAACGACAAACCGAAAAACCGCGGTATTTTCGACTTCGGAAGGAACGAACAGATATGGTGACGGAACGCATTCAGGTCGGCGGCTTGCAGGTCGCCGCGGAGCTTCACCGCTTCATCGAGAACGAGGCCCTGCCGGGCACGGGCGTCACGGCCCAGCAGTTCTGGTCGGGTCTCGACGCCATCCTGCACGATCTGGCCCCGCGCAACCGCGCGCTGCTGGCCAAGCGCGACGAGCTTCAGGCCAAGATCGACGAGTGGTATCGCGGCCGCCGCGGCCAGCCCTTCGACGTCGCCGCCCACAAGGCCTTCCTCCAGGAGATCGGCTATCTGCTGCCGGAAGGCCCGGACTTCGCCGTGGCCACCGGCAACGTGGACCCTGAGATCTCCACCACCGCCGGCCCGCAGCTGGTCGTGCCGGTGATGAACGCCCGCTACGCGCTGAACGCCGCCAACGCCCGCTGGGGCAGCCTGTACGACGCGCTGTACGGCACTGACGCCATCCCCGACACCGATGGGGCGGAGCGCGGCCAGGGCTACAACCCCAAGCGCGGCGAGAAGGTCATCGCCTTCGCGCGCGACGTTCTGGACCGCGCCGCCCCGCTGTCGGACGGCTCGCACCGCGACGCCGCCGGCTACACCATCGAGAACGGCCGTCTGGTCGTCGCGCTGAAGGACGGCCGCAACACCGGCCTGTCGGAGCCGGAGAAGCTGGTCGGCTACACCGGTGACGGCGCCGCCCCGACCGCCATCCTGCTGGCCAACCACGGCCTGCATCTGGAAATCCGCATCGACCGCAACCACCCCATCGGCAAGACCGACGCGGCGGGCGTGGCCGATCTGGTCGTCGAATCGGCGCTGACCACCATCATGGACTGCGAGGATTCGGTCGCCGCCGTGGACGCGGAGGACAAGGTCGTCGTCTACCGCAACTGGCTGGGCCTGATGAAGGGCGACCTCGTCGCCACCTTCCCCAAGGGCGCCGGCACGGTCGAGCGCAGGCTGAACCCCGACCGCACCTACACCGGCCCGGCCGGCGGCACCGTCACCCTGCCCGGCCGCAGCCTGATGCTGATCCGCAACGTCGGCCATCTGATGACCATCAACGCCATCCTGCTGAAGGACGGCAGCGAGGCGCCGGAAGGCATCCTGGACGGCATGATCACCTCGCTGATCGCGCTGCACGACATCAAGGGCGCGCGGAAGAACAGCCGCGAGGGCTCCGTCTACATCGTGAAGCCGAAGATGCACGGCCCCGAGGAGGTCGCCTTCGCCGACGAGCTGTTCGGCCGCGTCGAGGACGCGCTGGGCATGGCCCGCTTCACCCTGAAGATGGGCATCATGGACGAGGAGCGCCGCACCACCGTGAACCTGAAGGAGGCCATCCGCGCCGCCAAGGAGCGCGTGGTCTTCATCAACACCGGCTTCCTCGACCGCACCGGCGACGAGATCCACACGGCCATGGAGGCCGGTCCCGTCATCCGCAAGGCCGACATGAAGAACGCCGCGTGGATCAAGGCGTACGAGGACTGGAACGTGGACACCGGCCTGCTGTGCGGCCTGAGGGGCCGGGCGCAGATCGGCAAGGGCATGTGGGCCATGCCGGACCGCATGGCGGAGATGCTGACGGCCAAGATCGCCCACCCGCAGGCCGGCGCCAACACCGCCTGGGTGCCCTCCCCCACCGCCGCGACGCTGCACGCCCTGCACTACCATCAGGTGAACGTGTCCGACCGCCAGGAGGAGCTGGCCAAGCGCCCGCGCGCCAACCTCGACCACATCCTGACCATCCCGCTGGCCGACCGCCCCAACTGGTCGGAGCAGGAGGTGCAGCAGGAGCTGGACAACAACGCGCAGGGCATCCTGGGCTACGTCGTCCGCTGGATCGACCAGGGTGTGGGCTGCTCCAAGGTGCCGGACATCAACAACGTCGGCCTGATGGAAGACCGCGCCACGCTGCGCATCTCCAGCCAGCACATCGCCAACTGGCTGCACCACGGCATCGCCACCGAGGCGCAGGTCCTGGAGACGATGAAGCGCATGGCCGCCGTGGTGGACAAGCAGAACGCCGGCGACCCGCTGTACCGGCCGATGGC
>JAEZID010000191.1 GCA_023416195.1 Pseudomonadota bacterium
TGTCCGACAGGTCCTTGGCGTCCACGCCGGCCGGAGCCTTCGCCGCCGGAGCGGCGGCGGCCGGGGCCGGAGCGGCGGCGGGAGCGGGCGCCGCGGACGGCTGGGCCGCCGGACGCGCGCCGCCGCCGACCTTGGCGGCTTCGATGTCGGCCTTGACGATGCGGCCGTTCGGGCCGGAGCCCTTGACCGCATTCAAGTCAATTCCCGCCTGTTCGGCCAGACGACGGGCCAACGGGCTGGCGAACACGCGGTTCCCGCCACCGTGGGCCGGGGCCGCTGCCGGAGCGGCCGCGGCCTTCGGAGCCACGGCCTGATCGGCCGGCGGAGCGCCCGCGCCCTGGCTGCCGTAACCGCCGGTCCCGGCGGTAGCGGGAGCTTGGGCGGTAGCTTGGGCCGGGGCGGGGGCCGGAGCCGCCGCCTTGTCCAGCGCGCTGGCATCCTCGCCCTCTTCCAGCAGGATGGCGATGGGGGTGTTCACCGCCACGCCCTGCGTCCCGTCCTGGACGAGGATCTTGCCGATGCGGCCTTCGTCCACCGCCTCGACTTCCATGGTCGCCTTGTCGGTCTCGATCTCGGCGAGCACGTCGCCGGACTTGACCTCATCGCCCTCCTTCTTCAGCCACTTCGCGAGGTTGCCCTCGGTCATGGTCGGCGAGAGGGCGGGCATCAGGATCTGAATGGTCATGGGCTCGCCCTCCTCACGCGCGGTAGCAGGCTTTTTTCGCCGCGTCGGCGATGCGCTCCGGCGACGGCAGGACCAGCTTTTCCAGGTTCGCCGCGTAGGGCATCGGCACGTCGAGGCCGTTCACGCGGATCACCGGCGCGTCCAGGTAGTCGAAGGCGTGCTCCATCATCAGCGCCGACAGCTCGGACCCGATGCTGCACGTCGGCCACGCCTCTTCCACGGTCACCAGACGGTTGGTCTTCTTGACCGAGTTGACGATGGTCTCGGTGTCGAGCGGACGGATCGTGCGCAGGTCGATGACCTCGGCGCTGATGCCCTCCTTCTCCAGAAGTTCGGCGGCGGCGAGCGCGTAGCTGACCATCAGCGAATGCGCGGTGATCGTCACGTCCGTGCCGGCGCGGCGGATCTTGGCGCGGCCGATGGGAACGATGAAGTCCTCGCTCTCCGGAACCTCGAAGCTCTGGCCGTAGAGAATCTCGTTCTCCAGGAAGATGACCGGGTTCGGGTCGCGGATCGCCGACTTCATCAGGCCCTTGAAGTCCGACGCCGAATAGGGGGCGACGACCTTCAGGCCCGGAACGCTGGCGTACCAGGGCGTGAAGTCCTGGCTGTGCTGGGCGGCCACGCGGGCGGCGGCGCCGTTCGGGCCGCGGAACACGATGGGGCAGCCCATCTGGCCGCCGGACATGTACAGCGTCTTGGCGGCGGAGTTCACGATGTGGTCGATCGCCTGCATGGCGAAGTTGAACGTCATGAACTCGACGATCGGGCGCAGCCCCTTGAAGGCGGCGCCGACGCCCAGGCCGGCGAAGCCGTATTCGGTGATCGGCGTGTCGATGACGCGGTCCGGGCCGAATTCCTGAAGCAGGTTCTGCGAGACCTTGTAGGCGCCCTGGTACTGCGCGACTTCCTCGCCCATCAGGAAGACGGTCGGGTCGCGGCGCATCTCCTCGGCCATGGCGTCGCGCAGCGCCTCGCGGACGGTCTTCTTGACCGTCTTGTCGAAGAACTTGTCCTCGTCCGAGGCCGGCGGAGCGGCGGCCGGGCCCTTGGCCGGGCCGGTCGGCAGCGTGGCGTCGGGGCGCTGGCCGCTGTCCTTGACCACCGGCTGGGCGGCGGTCTTGGGCGATGACTCCTCGATGGTCGACAGGTTGGTCGTGGCGTCCTCGCCATCGCCCAGGATCACGGCGATGGGGGTGTTCACGGCCACGTTCTCGGTGCCCTCGGCCACCAGGATCTTGCCGAGACGGCCTTCGTCCACCGCCTCGACCTCCATGGTCGCCTTGTCGGTCTCGATCTCGGCGAGCACGTCGCCGGACTTGACCTCGTCACCCTCTTTCTTGACCCATTTCGCCAGCTTGCCCTCGGTCATGGTGGGCGACAGCGCCGGCATCAGCACTTCGATCGGCATTCCTCAACCTCCGGCGGCGCGCAGGTCCTCGGGCGTTCGAATGTTGGTAGGTTCGAAGCCCGGCCTCGACGCCGCTCCCGCTTATGCGTTGTCGTCAGGCTTCGACCAGAACGTCGGTCCACAGCTCCGAAGGATCGGGCTCCGGGCTCTGCTGGGCGAACTCCGCGGATTCGGTCACGATGGCCTTCACCTCGCGGTCGATCTCCTTCAGCTGATCCTCCGTCACGAAGGCGCCGTCGAGCATGACCTTCTTCAGCTTGTCGATCGGATCGGACTCGCTCCGCATCTTCTCGACCTCTTCCTTGGTCCGGTACTTGGCCGGGTCCGACATGGAATGGCCGCGATAGCGGTAGGTCTTCATTTCCAGGATGACCGGGCCGTTGCCGGCGCGGATGTATTCCACCCACTGGTCGGCGGCGGCGCGGACCTCCTGCACGTCCATGCCGTTCACCTGGACGCCCGGAATGCCGTAGGCGGAGCCGCGCTGGAACAGCTCGCCGGCGGCGGCGCGCTCCTGCGAGGTGCCCATGGCGTACTTGTTGTTCTCGATCACGTAGAGCACCGGCAGCTTCCACAGAGCCGCCATGTTGAAGCTCTCGTAAACCTGCCCCTGGTTGATGGCGCCGTCGCCGCAATACACGGCCGACAGACCGTCGTCCTTCCTGTACTTGTGCGCGAAGGCGAGGCCGGTGCCGATCGGCACCTGGGCGCCGACGATGCCGTGGCCGCCGTAGAAGTTCTTCTCGCGGCTGAACATGTGCATCGAGCCGCCCTTGCCCTTGGAGTAGCCTCCACGGCGGCCGGTCAGCTCGGCCATCACGCCCTTGGCGTCCATGCCGCAGGCCAGCATGTGCCCATGGTCGCGATAGCTGGTGATGACGTCATCACCCTCCTTCAGGGCGGCCTGCACGCCCACCACCACGGCCTCCTGGCCGATGTAGAGGTGGCAGAAGCCGCCGATCAGGCCCATGCCGTACAGCTGGCCCGCCTTCTCCTCGAAGCGGCGGATCAGCAGCATTTCGCGGTAGTACTTGAGCAGTTCCTCGGCCGAAGCGGCCTGCTTCGGAGCGGAGTCCGTCTGCGCCTTCGGACGGCGTCGTGACGCGGCCATGTTTCCTCCCAGGTTCAAGCGGCGACGGCATGCGAACAGCCGGCGCGGCGACACGTTACGAGAGAATACCCCCTCGCACCGGAAGCGGATATGGCGCGCACAGTACACGACCGGCGCGAGCTTCGCAAATGCTTGTTTTTTATAGCGAAATTGGTCGTTAACCGGCTTTCAGTTAATTCACTGATCTGGGCTGCTTCTCAGCGCTAGTATCATCGTGCTCATACACCGGCGGAAGAGCGATGATGACATCCCGCTGCCCCGAAAGGTTCAGCATCTGGCGCGCGCGCTCGTCCAGCATGTCGGGATCCAGATGATCGCCGCGCATCAGTTGAGCGCGCCGATCCATGCGCTCACGCTCCGCCTTCACCTGGCTCAACACCGTCTCGGCGGTCACGATCTCGCCCTGGAGATGCTTCATGGCAATCAGGCCGCGATCGCCCTGCACGGCGTAATAGACGAAATAGGCGACAACACACGCACCGATGGCCGGGCCGATGGCTTGGCGAAGAGCGCTTTTTGCGGCCCGTTTCAACGAGTCGGTGAGGTTCGAGAGCATGGTCATGGGGGCGATGGAATCACAGGGGATCCCTTCGGTCAAACGAAAAAGAGGCATATCAAAAGTCGCCAGCGACTCGAGGTTTTCGGGGCACACGGTCATAGAACCGGAACGTTTTTAGCCCCACCCCCATCCATTGGGCATTCCGCATAATCGTGCCGCTATGGATGGAATAGGTTGCGGCGAACGCGTGTTAAGGGGGGCACTGCCGCGACCGCAGGCCCGTGGTCGCGGATGCGTAACATGGAAGGGAGACACTCCATGCGAAGCAAGCTATGGCTCGCCGCCCTGCCGGCGCTGCTTCTCGGCGTCACGGCGTGCAACGAGCAGTCGGCCAAGAACGACGGCGGTCAGCGCAACACCTCCACGGCCGAACGGCCGCAGACCACCCCGCCCCCGCCGGCCGGCACCCCCGGTCAGAACTCCTCGGGCGCGTCCGGCACCGCCCCCTCCGCCACCCCGGCCCCCGGCAGCACCGCACCGGGCGGCGCGACCTCCGGCGGCGCAGCCGGCGGCGGTGGCAGCACCAACAGCCAATAGCCGTGCCAGACAGGGGCCGGGCGCGACGCCCGCCCCTTCTTCGCCCTTACTCCGGCGGGCCTTACTCTGGCGGAACGTCCCGCGGCTTGCGATCCTCGCCGATGGCGACGTAGGTGAAGACACCCTCGGTCACCTTGATCGCCTCGTCCCCGTGCCTCGGCCGCTTCACCCAGGTTTCCACCCGCACGCGGATCGAGGTGCGGCCGACCTTCTCCACATGGGCGAAGCAGCTCACCTCGTCGCCGACGATGACCGGCTTGTGGAAGGTCATCGCTTCGATCCCCACCGTCGCCACGCGCCCGCCGGCCCGCCGCAGGGCGACCACGCCCCCGGCCAAATCCATCTGCGCCAGAAGCCAGCCGCCGAAGATGTCGCCGTTCGGGTTGGTGTCGGCCGGCATGGCGATGGTGCGCAGCGCGGGGCCGGCGTTCAGCTCCTTGGGCGTGACGTCGTTCATGGTTCCTCCGAGAGCGAAAAATCCCAGCGCAAAATCTTGTGTCAGGGGTATATAAGGCCCACTGCATGCGCTTGCGCACCCCTGACGAAATTCCTATAAATGGGGCCATGAGCGATCTTTTCGAGAACACGGCGCGCAAGGCCGAGACCTATTCCGCCCAGGACATCGAGGTTCTGGAGGGGCTTGAGCCTGTCCGGCGCCGGCCGGGCATGTACATCGGCGGCACCGACGACCGGGCGCTGCACCACCTCGTCGCCGAGGTGCTGGACAACGCCATGGACGAGGCGGTGGCCGGACACGCCAGCCGCATCGACCTGGAACTGGCCGCCGACGGCACGGTGACCGTGCGCGACAACGGGCGCGGCATCCCCGTGGACGATCATCCGAAATACCCCGGCAAGTCGGCGCTGGAGGTGATCCTCACCACGCTGCACTCGGGCGGCAAGTTCTCCAACAAGGTCTACCAGACCTCGGGCGGCCTGCACGGCGTCGGCCTGTCGGTGGTGAACGCCCTGTCCGACCGGCTGACGGTGGAGGTCGCGCGCGACCGCCAGCTGTTCATCCAGAACTACAGCCGTGGCCTGCCGCAGGGACCGCTGTCCAAGCAGGGCACCGTGAACCGGCGCGGCACGACCATCCGCTTCCACGCCGACCCCGAGATCTTCGGCGAGGCCGCCCGTTTCGAGCCGCACCGCCTGTACCGGCTGGCGCGCTCCAAGGCGTACCTGTTCCGTGGCGTGGAGATCCGCTGGAGCTGCGACCCGTCGCTGCTGTCCCCCGACTCGACCACCCCGGTGTCCGAGACGCTGCACTTCCCCGGCGGCCTGCTCGACTACCTTAACGGCGCGCTGAAGGACCGCAAGACGCTGACCCCCACCCCCTTCGCGGGCTCGCTGGACTTCCCGAACGGACAGGGCCGCGTGGAATGGGCCGTCGCCTGGCCGGAGGACGAGGAAGGCTTCTCGCACACCTACTGCAACACGGTGCCCACGCCCCAGGGCGGCACGCACGAGGCGGGCTTGCGCACCGCCCTGACACGCGGCCTGAAGGGCTATGGCGAGCTGACCAACAACAAGCGCGCCGGCCAGATCACCGCCGACGACGTGATGGGCGAGGCGTGCATCCTCCTGTCCGTCTTCATCCGCGAACCGCATTTCCAGGGTCAGACCAAGGAGAAGCTGGTCACCGCGGAGGCTCAGCGCCTCGTCGACTCCGCGGTGAAGGACCACTTCGACCACTGGCTGTCCGGCAATCCGTCCTCCTCCAACGTGCTGCTCGAACGCCTGATCGAAAAGGCGGAGGAGCGCGCCAAGCGCAAGCAGTCCAAGGAGCTGGGCCGCAAGTCCGCGACCCGCCGCCTGCGTCTGCCCGGCAAGCTCGCCGACTGTTCGCGCAATTCGCCGGAGGGCACGGAAATCTTCCTGGTCGAGGGCGACTCGGCCGGTGGTTCCGCCAAGCAGGCGCGCAACCGCGAGACCCAGGCCATCCTGCCCCTGCGCGGCAAGATCCTGAACGTCGCCTCCGCCTCCGCCGACAAGATGAAGGCGAACCAGGAGCTGAACGACCTCGTCCAGGCGCTCGGCTGCGGCACGGGGAAGGACTTCTCCAGCGACAAGCTGCGTTACGAGCGCGTCATCATCATGACCGACGCGGACGTGGACGGCGCACACATCGCCTCGCTGCTGATGACCTTCTTCTACCGCGAGATGGCCGGCCTCATCCAGAACGGCCACCTGTATCTCGCGCTGCCCCCGCTCTACCGCATCAGCCACGGCGCCAAGTCCGTCTACGCGCGCGACGACGCGCACAAGGACGAGCTGATGGGCAAGATGTTCAAGGGCAAGAAGGTGGAGATCAGCCGCTTCAAGGGCCTCGGCGAGATGATGCCGGCGCAACTGCGCGACACGACCATGGATCCGGGCAAGCGCACCCTGCTCCGCGTCGTCGTTCCCAACGCCGCCGACCCGGAGGAGAAGGAAGAGTTCGAGGCCACCAAGCTCCGCGTCGAGGAATTGATGGGCCGCCGCCCCGAACTGCGCTTCCAGTTCATCCAGGAAAACGCCAAATTCGTCCGCGTGGACGACATCGACGTGTGACGGTGCGCTCCCCTCTCCCGCCCGGACTTCGCGCGGGAGAGGCACCCTCCTTGCCGAAGCCCCGCTCGCGCTCCATCCTTTCCCTGTGGTCGCAACGACAGTCGGGCGTTTCCATGACCCCCATGTTCCGTGCCTCGCTCCTCGCGCTCTGCGCGGTCGCGGCGGCCTGTTCCAACGAGCGCGTGACGGCGGACCTGCCTTCCCCGGCCTACACGGCGGGCGAGGTCGCCTACGCCGCGTCCGACCGGGATATGCGCGTGACGATCTACGGCAATCCCTTCGGCATCGATCCGCAGGCTTTCGGCCAACTGGTCACCGACAACATGCAAAACCGGATTTCCGGGGTGCGCACCAACTTCACGACCACGCCGAACCAGACGGCGCGGCCGGACTACCGGGTGGTGTTCGCCTTCAACCCGGCGCAGACGATGCTGAATTCCTATCTCTGCGGCGGCCAGCCGATCCGGACCAGCCCGCCGGGCGGGCCCATCGTCGTGCAGGGCGCCTTCTGCCGGGGTGGCGGAGCGTTGACCTCGGCCACCGGCTGGCTCGACCGGCCGCAGGGGCCGGCCGATCCGGACTTCAAGGCGCTGATCAGCGACATGACCTTCGCTCTTTTCCCGACCCACCGGGCAGACGCGGGATGCGCCGGTGGGCCGGATTGCTAAGCACCGCGTGAGCGTCGGTCACCCGTAGAGCAACCACTCCCGCAGCAGAGCCGTCACCGCCTGGGGCCTCTCCATGGCGGACAGGTGGCCGCAGTCCTCGACGATCACGAAACGGGCGCCGGGTATGCCAGCGGCGATCTCGGCGTGGATGTCCGGCGACGTGATGGCGTCCTGCCGGCCGCACAGCACCAGCGTCGGGCAGTCGATCGCCGCCAGCCCCGGCCGGCTGTCGGGCCGATTCATGATCGCCGTCTGCTGGCGCGCGTAGCCCTCCGGCCCGACGCGCTGCGCCTGGGCGTGGATCGACTCGACCAGCGGCTGGTCGTTCACCCGGTCGGGATGGACGAGCCGCAGCATGTTCGCGGCCATCACCGGGCGCAGCTTGCCCTGCCGCACCAGCGCGATGCCTTCCTTGCGGTTGGCCGTCTGCTCCGGCGTGTCGGGCCGCGCGCTGGTGTCGAGCAGGGCCAGCTTGGCGACCCGCTCCGGCGCCTGGCGCAGGATCTCGAAGGCGACGTAGCCGCCCATCGACAGCCCGCCGAGCGCAAAGCGCTCCGGCGCCGCCTCCAGAACGCCGCGGGCCATCTCCGCCACCGAATCGTGTCGCGTCAGGTCGCCGACGGTGACCGCCGCGATGTCGGACAGGTGGCGGGTCTGATGATCCCACAGCGCCGCGTCCAGCGGCATGCCGGGCAGCAGAACCAGCGGAAGAGTCTCGGTCATGGTTCCCCGTTCATTTGATCAGTTGGCTGATGATCTTGAAGGACGGCGTGCCGGCGCGCTCCATCCATTCGAAAACCACCATTTCCGTGCTGACGATCTCAATCCCGTTGGCCCGCATGCGGGCGATGGCCAGCTCGATGTTCTCCTTCGTGCGGGAGGAGCAGGCGTCGGCCACCAGGAACACGTCGAAGTCCGCCGCCGCTACCGCCAGAGCGGTTTGCAGCACGCAGACGTGCGTCTCCGCGCCCAGCAGCACGATTTGCTTGCGGCCCAGCCCGACCAGCCGGTCCATGAAGGCCGGCGAGCCCGCGCTGGAGAAGGTGATCTTCTCGACCACCGGATTACTGGCCACGGAGTCGGGCGGCAGGGCGTTCCGCACGGCCGCCACGGTGGGCCCGAGTCCCTTCGGATACTGCTCGCTGACCAGCACGGGCACCTTCAGTTCCCCGGATGCCTTCAGCAGGACGTCGATGTTGCGCAGCACCCGGCCGGGTTCGACGACGGCGGGCATCAGCCGTTCCTGAACATCGACGATGACAAGGGCGGAGCGTTCGGCGGAGAGAAGCATGGCGTGCTGGCCTTTTCGGTTCTCGTTCGATCCCGTTCGGATCCTCGTTCGACGGGCGGCGCGGAGCCTAGCCGACCGCCCCGCCCCCGCCAAGCCGGGCGTCCGGGCGATGGAGAAAGAACGCTATATCGTCGGGAACGGCACAAGGTCTATTGACAGCGCCCTTTGACTTCATATTCTGCGGCCCCATCTAATCGTCGGGCCGCGACGGCTCGATTTTCGTACTCCAGACAGAAAACAGGTTGGATGCTTTTTTCGGAACTTGGGCTTGGCCCTGAAGTCCTGCGTGCCATCGAGGACAAGGGTTACACCCAACCGACGCCAATTCAGGAACAGGCCATTCCCTGGGTCCTGCAAGGCCGTGACGTGCTCGGCTGCGCGCAGACGGGCACCGGCAAGACGGCGGGCTTCACCCTGCCGATGATCGACATCCTGGCGTCCGGCCGGGCGCGGGCGCGCATGCCCCGGTCGCTCATCCTGGAGCCGACTCGCGAGCTGGCCGCCCAGGTGGCGGAAAGCTTCGAGACCTACGGCAAGCACCACAAGCTCTCCATGGCGCTCCTCATCGGCGGCGAGACCTTCACCGAGCAGGTGAAGAAGCTGGACCGCGGCGTGGACGTGCTGATCGCGACTCCGGGCCGGCTGATCGACCTGTTCGAGCGCGGCAACATCATGCTCAACGACATCAAGGTCTTCGTCATCGACGAGGCGGACCGGATGCTCGACATGGGCTTCATCCCGGACATCGAGCGGATCGTCAGCAAGCTGCCGAAGATGCGCCAGACGCTGTTCTTCTCGGCCACCATGCCGCCGGAGATTCGCCGTCTCGCCGACGCCTTCCTGATGCACCCCAAGGAAATCTCGGTCGCCCCGCCCGCCTCTCCGGCGGCGACGGTGACCCAGGCCATGGCGCTGGTGCAGGAGGAGGACAAGCGCAAGGCGCTGCGCCACCTGCTGCGCACCGAGGACGTGAAGAACGCCTTCATCTTCTGCAACCGCAAACGCGACGTCGCCATCCTGCACAAATCGCTGGAGCGCCACGGCTTCAACGCCGGCGCGCTGCACGGCGACATGGTGCAGTCCAAGCGCACCGAGACGCTGGAGGCCTTCAAGAAGGGCGAGATCACGCTGCTGGTCTGCTCCGACGTGGCGGCGCGCGGCATCGACGTGCAGGGCCTCAGCCACGTCTTCAACTTCGACGTTCCCGTCAACGCGGAGGACTACGTCCACCGCATCGGCCGTACGGGCCGCGCGGGCCGCAGCGGCCGCGCCTTCACGCTCGCCGGTCCCTATGACGGCAAGCAGGTGGCGGCCATCGCCCGCCTCATCCAGCGGGAGATTCCGTTGATCGCCATCGATGGCCTGGAGTCGGCCGAGTTCGCCAGCGAGGAGGACGCCCGTCGTGGCCGTGGCCGTGGTGGCCGGGGACGCGGCAAGGAGAAGGCCCGCGAGGAGAAGCCCGCGCGCGAGGAGCGCCCCCGCGAGGAGCGCCAGGCGCGCGAGGAGCGTCAGCCCCGCGAGGAGCGGTCCCGCGAAGACCGCCAGCCGCGCGAGGAACGCGCCCGCGAGGAGTACCGCCAGCCCCGCGAATCGCTGGCGACGGCCGAGGCCCGCCGCTCCAACGAGCCGCGCCGGGATCGCGACCGTGATCGTGGCCGCCGCCGTCGCGACGACGATGACGACGACACGCCGGTGATCGGTTTCGGCGACCATATGCCGGCCTTCATGCTGCGCTCGGCCCGCCGCCCGCGTCCGGTCGAATCCGCGGAACCGTCGCAGCAGGAGGGCTGACGCCCATGCAGACCATCTTCGTCATGGTCAAATGCGATCTTGGGAAGGCCTATCAGGTCGCCGATCAGGCCGTGCAGGAGGTCGAACAGGTGTCGGAGGTGCATTCCATCTCCGGCCAGTACGACCTCCTCATGAAGTGCTATCTGGCCCAGGACACGGACATCGGCCGATTCGTGACCGAGCACATCCAGACCCTGTCCGGCGTGCGCGACACCTTCACCCTAATTGCCTTCAAGGCCTTCGCGTAAGGCCGACTCCGCCCGCGCGCAACACCGCGCGGCGATTTCGCGACGCCGGCCTTGAAAGCGTTGACTTGGCCGGTGGGTTACCCCAAACGTTCGGGCATGTCCCAGCACCCCTTTCGACATGCCCGGCGCCCCCGCGCCGCCAACCGCAAGACCGCCGCCAAGCGCACGTTGATCCTGCGCTCCGGCGTCGTCGCCCTGATGGTCGCGTGCGGCGTCGCCGCCTCCGATCTGGCCGGTGCCCAGTCCCCGGCGGAGCGGCAGCAGCCGGTCCTGCTGAACGCCGATCAGGTGACCTTCGACGAGACGCTGGGCATCGTCACCGCGTCGGGCAATGTGGAACTGTCGCAGGGCCCGCGCAGCGTCCGCGCCGACACCATCACCTACAACCAGAAGACCAAAGTGGTCACGGCGAGCGGCAACATCCGCCTCGTCGAGCCGTCGGGCGAAATCCTCTTCGCCGACTACGCCGAACTGACCGACGACCTGCGCGACACGTTCATCGAGAACATCCGCGTTCTGATGACCGACAACAGCCGCATGGCCGGCAACGAGGGCGAGCGGCGGGAAGGCAAGCTGACCCGCATCAACCGCGGCGTCTACAGCCCCTGCGACCTCTGCAAGTCCGACCCGACCCGCGCGCCGCTGTGGCAGGTCCGCGCCGTCCGCATCGTGCACGACAACGACGCGAAGGAAGTCCGGTACAAGGACGCGGTGATGGAGATCTTCGGGGTCCCCGTCGCCTACACGCCCTACCTGTCGCACCCCGATCCGTCGGTGGACCGCCGGTCCGGCTTCCTGACGCCCAGCTTCCGCAACAACACGGACCTCGGCTTCGGCGTCCTGACCCGCTACTACTTCGACATCGCGCCCGACCAGGACGCGACGCTCGACCTCGGCGGCTACACCAAGCAGGGTCCCATCGTCGGCGGCCAGTACCGCAAGCGCTTTGAAAGGGGCCGGCTGGAAGTCGAAGGCGCGGTCACGCGCGGCGAGCTTCAGAACGGATCGATCAAGGGGGCCGACGACCGGCGCACCCGCGGCTACGCCGCCGCCAAGGGCCTGTTCGAGATCGACGAGACGTGGCGCTGGGGCTTCGACCTGAAGCGGGCCAGCGACGAGTATTTCCTGCGCCGCTACTACGACAACCGCGACGAGGTGCTGACCAGCCGCGCCTTCGTGGAGGGGTTCAGCGGCCGCAACTACGCCGCGCTGAACGCCTACAGCTTCCAGGACCTGCGCTACGGCAACCCGGTGCAGGAACCGATCGTGCTGCCCCTGGGGCGCTACAACGCGCTGGGCGAGCCGGGCGGCGTGTTTGGCGGGCGCTGGTCGTTCGACAGCAGCCTGCTGGCCATCACCCGGCCGAAGGACGGCGGTCCGAACACGCGGCGCATCCAGGTCCAGCCGGGGTGGGAGCGCGAGATCGTCTCCAGCGCCGGTTTCGTCACCACCCTGTCGGGCAGCATCTTGGTCGCCGGCTACAACGCCGAGCGCTTCAACCCGCTGGACCCGACGGTGCGCGGCACGCAAGACTTCGACCGCGTGCGCGTCTTCCCGCAGGCCCAGGCGACCGTCCGCTATCCGCTCGTCCGCTACGGCGAACGCTCGCAGCAGCTGATCGAGCCGATCGGCCAGCTGACCGTGGCGCCCGACGCCAAGAACAATTCGGCCTACCCGAACGAGGACAGCCTCGACGTCGAGTTCGACGACATCAACCTGTTCATGCCCAACCGCTTCACCGGCATCGACCGGCTGGACGGCGGTCCGCGCATCACTTACGGCCTGCGCTCGGCCATCCAGGGCTACAAGAGCGGCGCGGCGAGCGTTTTCCTGGGCCAAAGCTACCGTCTGACCGACACGTCGGCGTTCCGCGGCGGATCGGGGCTCGCGGACAAGTTGTCGGACTATGTGGGCCGCGTCGATCTGACGCCGGCCAACTGGCTGGACCTGAACTACAGCTTCCGCATCGACCAAGAAACGCTGAAGCCGCGCCGCCACTCGCTGAACGCCTCGGCCGGCATTCCGGAGTTCCGCCTGTCCACCGCCTACACCTACGTGGACCAGACGGAAAACCGCCTCACCACCCAGCGCGATCTGGTGGAGCAGGCCACCTTCGGCCTCAGTTCCAAGTTCTCGGAAAACTGGTCCGGCAGCCTGGCGCACGTCCAGGCCATGCGCCCCGATCCGGGCGCGCGCGCCAGTCTGGCGGTGCTGACCTACCAGGACGAATGCCTGATCTTCCAGACCATCGCGCGCCGGGACTACACCACGACGCCGACCGGCCAGAGCGACGGCAACACGATCTTCTTCCGGTTCGTCTTCAAGAACCTGGGCGAGGTCCGCACCCCCGGAATCAGCGCCAGCTTCGGCGGCAACACCGCCACCCCGTAGCAATGACTTTTCTTCAGGCGCCTCCCTCAGCGGAGGTGCGGGATCAAATCCACGAGGCGGCCAATCGAAAGGTTGGCCGCCTTTTCCTTATCCTGTCCACCCGCATGGTCTCCGCCGGCCTTTTCCAACAGAAGGGCCCGCAGCCCGACACCGGCCGCCCGCGCCGCCTCCATGTCGGTCGGTTGATCGCCCAGGAAGACCGATCGCGCCAAATCCAGATCAAGGCTCCGCGCCGCTTCCAGGATCATGCCCGGCGCCGGCTTGCGCCAAAAACTGTCGCGCGCGTACCGCTCCACCGCGCCGCGCCGGTGGTACGGGCAATGGAACACGCCAGCCAGATCCACCCCGCGCGCCCGGAACTCCCCCCGCATCCAATCGCTGAGATCCCGGAATTCCGGTTCCGTGTAATAGCCGCGCGCGATGCCGGATTGGTTGGTGACGACGGCGATGCGATAGCCGCGATCCATCGCGTGCCGCGTCAGGTCGAAGATGCCGTCCATGAAGATGAACCGGTCGCGGGTGCCGACGTAACCGTGATCGGCGTTCACCACCCCGTCGCGGTCGAGCAGCAAGGCTCGGTAAGGCATGACATTTTCCCTCTGCGGACGCGGCGCATTGGTAGCAGCGCGGGAGAGGCCCGGCAAACGCCAAGTCCACGGCGACGTCTCCGTCCGCCGCTTGAGACAACGGCGGGACTCAACGGTGTCAAGGGGTTGCATCGAACGGCGGTTCTGGGTAGCCATAGACCCCCCTCACCTTTCGATTGGATCTCGACGCGCCATGTCCCTGGGACGCTACGACTACGAACGACGCTATCGCCGCCGTGTCTGGGCGGGTTTCGGCAAGTTCGGGCTGCTGGCCGTTCTTGTGCTGGGTGTCGCCCTTTTCGCCTACCAGATGGGCATCGAGCAGTTGAAGGGCCGCGACGTGACCCTGCGGGAGGAGAACGCGGCCCTGTCCCGCCAGAAGGCGGAACTGGAACTCCTCGCCAGCCAGATGCAGCACGCCGCCCGCACCGCCGAGGCGCGCTCGTCCGAGCTGGAGGCCCGCCTTCAGCGCGAGGTGCCGACCGGCGACCTTGCGAAGCTGTCGGGCCTGGTCGCGGAACGCCTGAAAGGCGGCATGGATTCCAACCGCCTCGCTTTCGTCATCACGCAGGCCCAGCCGCCGCGCAACTGCCAGCAGCCGGAAAGCAAGCGCTTCACGCTGGCGACGCCGCTGCTGAAGTCCGGAAATCGCTCGGCCGGCTTCGGCAACGGCACGGTCACCGTCAGCGGCGAGGGCCAATCCGCCCGCAATGCGCAGGGTGCGGTGGAAAGCTGGTTCGACCCGGCCCAGCCCGTGACCATCAAGGTGACGGCCATTGGCGGCAAGGAATCGGTGGTCACCGGCGTCCTGCCGCTGCATCACGCGGTGGTCGTGGACAGCACCGAATACCGTTTCACCTTCACCGCCGGCCCCCGCTCCTTCGTCGAAGTGACCGCCGACCGCTGCCCCTTCCCGTGACCGGCGCCCGGCGGGTTGTTCCCCACCGGCTCACGTTTCGGACATCGTCAAAGCCCTCGGCGGTTCTCCGGCTTCCCGGACGGCCCACATGGTCTCATAGGCGCGTTCCAGCGCGCGGGTGAAGCGCCGGGTGTCGAACAGGGGCGCCCGGTCCCGCCCCTCGGCCAGCCGGGCCTTCAGCGCGGCGATCCCGTCCGGTTGCCGGGCCAGCCGCAAGGCCGCCGCTTCATAGGCCTCCGCCGACCCGACCGCCAGTTCCGGCAGGCCGGCCGCCCGCAGCAGGCTCGCCGCCACGCGCGACGCGAAGCTGTCGCCAAGCATGGTCAGCACCGGCAGCCCGGCCCACAGCGCGTCGCTGGCCGTGGTGTGCGCCCCCACCGGCGCGGTGTCCAGGAACAGGTCGGCCAGCCGGTAGCGCGCCAGATAGTCGGGCAGCGGCAGCTTGGGCGAGAAGACCAGCCGCTCCGCCGCGACGCCGCGCCGGACGGCTTCCCGGCGCAGGTTGCCGGCGACCTCCGGATGGCTCTCCAACAGCCACAGCACGCTGCCCGGCACCGCCGCCAGCAATCGGCACCAGAGATCGAACAGGGGCGGCGTGATCTTGTAGGCGGCGTTGAAGCAGCAGAAGACCACCCCATGCTCCGGCAGGCCGCAGGCCGCCCGGCTCGGGGTGGTTCCGATGGGCCGGGTGCGGTCGTTCGGCTGGTAACAGCCCGGCAGCTGGACGATGCGCTCGGCGTAGTCCGCCTGCCGGTCCAGCGGCGTCACCACCGGATCGCCGATCACATAATCGATGAAGGGGGCCCCCATCGTTCCGGGATAGCCGAGCCACTGCACCTGCACCGGGGCCGGGCGGTGGGCCGGGATTTCGACGCGGGCGTTCTGGGTGTGCCCCTTCAGGTCCACCAGAATGTCGATGCCGTCGGCGTGGATCCGCCGCGCCGCATCGGCGTGCGGCAGCGCCGACAGGTCCACGAAGCGGTCGAAGGCATGGCCCAGCCGTCGCCGCATCGGCCCGCCATCGTCCGGTCCGTAGGAATAGCCGGCCACCTCGAACTGGTTCCGGTCGTGCAGTTCGATCACCTCGGCGAGCAGGACCGCCGTCGCATGCTCGTGGAAGTCGGCCGACAGGTAGCCGATCCGCAGCCGCTCCCTCGGCCCGGCCGGGTGGACGAAAGCGGGCGCGGCGACGGTCCGCGTCCGCCACGCCGTGTAGCGTTGCGCGCAGGCCCGCTCCAACGCCGGCCCGGCGCCCTCGCCCAGGAAAATCCAGGGATGCGCCTGCTGGGTCGCGCCGTCCCGGACCGCCGCGACCAGCCGCGCCGACCGTTCGGCCAGCCCCTCCCAGCG
>JAEZID010000219.1 GCA_023416195.1 Pseudomonadota bacterium
CCAAGTTGCCCGAACCCCCGCCGCCCTCCCTGGCGGTGAAGGCGCCCGAGCCGGTGAAGACCGACCCCGTGAAGGCCGAGCCGCCCCCCGCCAAGCCGGCGGAACCGGTCAAAACCGCCAAGGCGGAAACGCCGGAGCTTCAGGCCATGCTCGCGCCCAAGGCCGCCAGGCGCGCCCCGGCGGAGCCGAAGGCGCAGACCGCGTTGGTGGACGACGGCGCCGTCGAGTCGGCGGGGCCGGGCGCCGCCGCGCCGGGCGGACGCTACGCGGTGCAGCTAGGCTCCTTCCATGTGGCCGAGAACGCCGAGGCGCTGGTGCGCAAGCTGCAAAGCAGCGGCTATCGCGCCTACGCGCTGGACTGGACCGACGCGTCGCAGCAGTCCTGGCGCGTGGTCCGCGTCGGCGGCTTCGGCGACAGCGCCGCCGCCCGGCGCGTGGCGAACCAGCTGAAGGCAAAGGTCGGGCTGGATCCGGTGGTCGTCAGCACCCGCTGACGCGGTGTGGCCGGCAAGCCTGCGACAAACTGTCCTCACCCGCTTTTGTAACCCTGTTTCTCTATGAAAAGCCCGTCCGCAATTTCGGCATTGCGGGCGGGCTTCGTCTTGATCTGCCGTTATCCTTGCCGCTAACATGGGTTTGAACGGGCTCGCATATTAGAACCAACGAAGCCCAGGCAAAGCCGGCATCACAGACCGGCGCATTGGAGGAAGCCCGCCCATGAAGCCGACGATCCTGGTCGCCGACGATGAGCCCAGCATCGTCCTTTCCCTGCAGGTGCTGTTGCAGAAGGCCGGCTTCGACGTGCGCGTCGCGCGCGACGGCGAGGAAGCCCTGCAATCGGTCGAGGCGAGCCCTCCGGATCTGGTCCTGCTGGACGCCATGATGCCCAAGCGCGACGGCTTCGACGTCTGCCAGTCGCTGCGCGCCAACCCCGCCTTCCAGGCGCTGCCGATCATCATGCTGACGGCCAAGAGCCGCGACGTGGAACGGCAGAAGGGCATGGCGCTGGGGGCCACCGACTACATCACCAAGCCGTTTTCGACCCGCGACCTCGTCATGATCGTGCGCAAGTACCTGACACCCCAGGGCGCGCGGGAGGCCCTGCCGTGACGGTGCCCGCGGTGGAAAGCCCCACCACGGCACAAACGGGTGCCGCGCCGGGCGGCGCTTCTCCGGCGGCCCCCCGCCGCCTGGTGCCGCTGGTCTTCAAGGCGACGGGCGCCGCGCTGATCGCCCTGTCGGTCGGCGGGGCGATCGGGTTGAGGGACAGCGGATCGGGCGACCCGCTGACGACCTATGCGGTCCTGATGACCTCGGCCGTGGCGCTGGGGGTGTGGGGGCTGTGGTTCACGGTGGACCGCTACCTGCTGCGCGCGGCGGAAACGCTGAGCCGCGAGGCCGGACTGATCACCCATGGGACCGCTGCGGCCAGGGTTCCTCTGGCGCGCTACGGTGACCTCCTGCCCGTGGCGAAGGCGGTCAACGACCTGTCGGACAAGCTGGCCGCCGCCCGCCGCGACACCGCGCGCGCCGTCGCCGAATCGACCGCCAAGGCCGAGGAGCAGAAGACGCGGCTGGCCGCCGTGCTGCGCGACCTGCACGAGGGCGTTCTGGTCTGCAACCTGAAGCACCAGATCCTTCTCTACAACCAGACGGCGCTGGACATCCTGCACCTGACCGGCGACCTGGGGCTGGGCCGCTCGCTGCTGCATTTCGTGGTGGCCGAGCCGGTGATGCACACGCTGGAGCGGCTGACGCTGCGCGTGCGCGAGGGGCGCCACGTCAACCACGAGCACGGGACGACCGCGCAGTTCGTCGGCGCCACCACGGACGGGCGCATCCTGCTGGCCGGGCGGATGAGCGCCATCCTTCAGGGATCCGACGATCCGGACGCGCCGCCGACCATCACCGGCTACGTCATCACCCTGTCGGACGCGACCAGCGAACTGGCCGCGCTGGGCCAGCGCGACGCGCTGCTGCGCGAGGCGACGGAGGGCTTCCGCCAGCCCATCGCCAACCTGCGCGCGGCGCTGGAGACGCTGAGCGACTACCCCGACTTGGGGCCGGAGGAGCGCGCGGCCTTCGATGCCGCCATGATGGAGTCCTGCAACACCCTGTCCGACCGGCTGGAGCACGTGACGGCGGAATACCGCAGCGTCGTCACCGGCTCCTGGCCGATGAGCGACATCCACTCCAACAACCTGATCAACCTCGTCCGCCACCGGGTCGGGCCGGACGCGGCCTACAGGGTGACGCTGACCGGGCTGCCGCAGTGGGTGCACGGCGACAGCTACACGCTGGTGATCCTGTTCGGCTATCTGATCGAGTACGTCTACGCGCTGACCGGTGTGGCCGCCTACGACCTGTCGGTCGAGCACGAGGGGCAGTGGGTCTATCTGGACATCACCTGGAAAGGCCCGACGGTGCCCAGCGGCATCGTGGACAGCTGGCTCGACCACCCGCTGCCGGACGCGCTGGGCGGCCTGACCGTCGGCGACGTGCTGCAACACCACAAGAGCACCATGTGGAGCGAGCCGGTGAAGGGGCACGAAGGCTGCGCCCGCCTGCGCGTGCCGCTGCCGCCCGCGCTGAAGCCGCCCTCGGCGCACACGCAGGTCCAGCCCTCGGCCCGGCCGGAGTTCTTCGACTTCTCCCTGCTGCACCAGCCGCTGGCGACCAGCGAATTGGGCCGGACGCCGCTGGACCAGCTGCATTACGTGGTGTTCGACACGGAGACCACCGGCCTGTCGCCCAGCAACGGCGACGAGATCATCCAGATCGCCGCCGTGCGCATCGTCGGCGGGCGCATCCTGACCGGGGAGACCTTCAACACGCTGGTCAACCCGAAGCGGCCGATCCCGCCGGAATCCGTGCCGTTCCATGGCATCACCGACGCCATGGTCGCGGACAAGCCGACCATCGACAAGGTGCTGCCGCAGTTCCGCGCCTTCGTCTCCGGCGCGGTGCTGATCGCGCACAACGCCGCCTTCGACCTGAAATTCCTGAAGATGAAGGAGCGCGCGGCCGGCGTGCGGTTCGACAGCCCGGTGCTGGACACCATGCTGCTGTCGCGGATGCTCCAGGGCGACGACGGCGACCACACGCTGGACGGCATCGCGGAGCGGCTGGGCATCGAGGTGGTGGACCGGCACACGGCGCTGGGCGACAGCCTCGTCACGGCGGCGGTGTTCCTGCGCATGGTCGAGATGCTGAGGGAGCGTGACGTGACGACGCTCGACGACGCCATCCGCGGGGCCAACATCATCGTCGAGCTGGCCGCGCGGGAGCGGGCCTTTTGAGCCGCGAGGCTGGCAAGCCACCCTCATTCCCGCCGACGCGGGCGGGTTCCGACCGCCTGATCGCGCTGTTCCTTTTCGGGCTGGTCGCCTTCAACCCGCCGCTGCTGCGCGTGTTCGGGGTGGATGGGACGGTGTTCGGCGTGCCGCTGCTGTACGTGTACGCGCTGGGCGTATGGGCGGCGGTGATCGGGCTGTCGGCCGTGTTCCTGGAACGCGGGGGACGATCATGAGGGGGCGTGCCAACGCCCTTGCGGTGGGCCCCCATCCGAGAGCCGGAGGGCGGTGACATGCCCTGGCCGACCATCGTCGCGGCGTCGCTGGCCTATCTGTTTTTCCTGTTCGCCATCGCCTGGTGGGCGGACCGCCGGGCCGACGCGCGGCGCAGCGTCATCGCGTCGCCGTACGTGTACGCGCTGTCGCTGGCGGTGTACTGCACGACCTGGACCTTTTACGGGTCGGTCGGGCGGGCGGCGTCGCTGGGCATCGGGTTCCTGCCGATCTATCTGGGACCGACGCTGCTGATGCTGCTGGGGCCGCTGGTCCTGCGGAAGATCCTGCGCATCGCCAAGGCGCAGCGGATCACCTCCATCGCGGATTTTCTGGCGAGCCGGTACGGCAAGAGCCAGGGCTTGGGCGGGCTGGTGGCGCTGACGGCGGTGATCGGCATCACGCCTTACATCGCCTTGCAGTTGAAGGCCGTGGCGGTCAGCTTCGACGTGCTGTCGGGCGCGGACCCCAGCGGCCAGACCGGCGGGCTGTCGCTGCCGGTGGTGCTGGACAACGCCTTCTACGTGGCGGTGGTCATGGCGGCCTTCGCCATCGTCTTCGGCACCCGGCACATCGACGCCGCCGAGCATCACGAGGGCATGGTCGCCGCCATCGCCTTCGAATCGGTGGTCAAGCTGGTGGCCTTCCTGGCGGTCGGCGCCTTCGTGGTGTGGGGGATGTACGGCGGGACGGCCGACCTGTTCGCCAGCGCGGAGGGGCACCCGGAGATTCAACGCCTGTTCACCGCCGCCCCGGCGCTGGGGGACGGGTCCTGGCCGACGATCATGCTGCTGGCCACGGCGGCGGTGCTGTGCCTGCCGCGCCAGTTCCAGGTGATGGTCATCGAGAATGTGGACGAGCGGCACCTGACCCGCGCGCTGTGGCTGTTCCCGCTCTACATGCTGCTGATCAACCTGTTCGTGCTGCCGGTGGCGGTGGCCGGGCTGATGCAGTTCCCGGACCGGGCGGTGGATCCGGACGTGTTCGTGGTGGCGCTGCCGCTGGCGGCGGGGGACGGCTGGCTGGCGCTGCTGGCCTTCATCGGCGGGCTGTCGGCGGCGACGGGCATGATCATCGTGGAGGCCATCGCCCTGTCCACCATGGTGTGCAACGATCTGGTCATGCCGCTGCTGCTGCGCTCGCGCAGCGCCCGGCTGGAGAAGCTGCGCGACCTGTCGCCCCTGCTGCTGACGATCCGGCGCGCCGCCATCGTGGCGATCCTGCTGCTGGGCTATGTGTATTTCCGGCTGGCCGGGTCGGCCTACGCGCTGGTCGCCATCGGGTTGATTTCCTTCGCGGCGGTCGCGCAGTTCGCGCCGGTGCTGATCGGCGGCATCTACTGGACCGGCGGCACGCGGCGCGGCGCGCTGGCGGGGCTGAGCGCCGGCATCCTGACCTGGGCCTACACGCTGCTGCTGCCGAGCTTCGCGCGGTCGGGCTGGCTGCCGGAGACCTTCATCGAGGACGGTCCGTGGGGGGTGGAGCTGCTGCGCCCCTACGCGCTGTTCGGGCTGGACGGGCTGGACCCGCTGACCCATTCGCTGTTCTGGAGCATGCTGCTCAACATCGGGCTGTATGTGGCGGTGTCGCTGCTCGACCGGCCGGGGCTGGGCGAGCGGGCGCAGGCGACGGCCTTCGTCGAGGTGTTCCAGCACGCGGAAGCGCCCCTGACCGCCGGGCAGTGGCGGGGCGACGCGACGGTCGGCGATCTGGCGCGCATCGTCGCGCGCTTCCTGGGGCCGCAGCGGGCCGAGCAGGCCTTCGCGGAACTGGACCCGCAACGCAAGGCCGGGGCGGAGCTGGTGCGCTTCGCCGAACGGCTGCTGGCGGGGGCCATCGGCGCGGCCTCGGCGCGGGTGGCGCTGGCGTCGGCCGTGAAGGGCGGCGAGGTCAGCTATCCCGAGCTGATGCGCATGCTGGACGAAACCAGCCACGTCATCGAATACAGCCGACAGCTGGAGCACAAGACGGCGGAGCTGGAGCGGGCGTCCGCCGCGCTGCGGGCCGCGAACGAGCGGCTGAAGGAGCTGGACCGGCTGAAGGACGAGTTCCTGTCCACGGTGACGCACGAGCTGCGCACGCCGCTGACCTCCATCCGGGCGCTGACCGAGATCCTGTTCGACGATCCGGACATCGAACTGGAGCAGCGGCAGGAATTCCTGGGGCTGGTCATCAAGGAAAGCGAGCGGCTGACCCGGTTGATCAACCAGGTGCTCGACATGGCGAAGATCGAGGCCGGGGAGATCGACTGGCAGGTCCAGCCGATGGATCTCGGCGCGGCGGTCGAGCAGGCGGCGGCGGCCACCGCCCAGCTGTTCCACGAGCGCGGAATCGCGCTGGACGTGGCGATCCCGCCGGACCTGCCGCCGGTGCGCGGCGATTACGACCGGCTGGTGCAGGTGGCGGTGAACCTGCTGTCCAACGCCGCCAAGTTCACGCCGGCCGGCGGCCGGGTGGCGCTGACGGTGGGGTTGGTGGCCGGCCCATCGGGGGGCGAAGCGCGGGTGTCGGTGACCGACAACGGTCCGGGCATCGCGCCGGAGCATCAGGCGATCGTCTTCGAACGTTTCCGGCAGGTCGGCGACACCATGACCGACAAGCCGCAGGGCACCGGGCTGGGGCTAGCGATCAGCAAGCGGATCGTCGAGCATCTGGGCGGGCGGATTTGGGTGGAGAGCGAGCCGGGGGCCGGGGCGACCTTCTGCTTCACGGTGCCGGTGGCCGAGGTGGGGGCGGACGTGGGAGCGGTCTCCTGACCGCTTTCCCCAGGGCGTCCGAAAAAGATCGCTCGCCAACCGACGCGCGAGCGACGCTTGACACAGGTCCGTCAAGTTGCCTTAACGAATCCTTATACGTGGTCTGGCAGGTTTTTCCCAAATGCCGGGGACGGCGACGGCCGTTCCGGCTCCGGCCACGCGCGGCGGTTGCGAAGGAGTGGTGCTGTGAGCTTGATCAAATGGAGCGACGAGGGCGGGCAGGTCCGCCTGGGCTTGCCCAGCGACCTCGACCTCGCCATGGCGCAGCCTTTGGTGGACAGCCTGCGCGCCGGCTTCGCCGCGTCGAACACCATCATCGTTGAGGCGACCGGCGTCGAGCGCGTCAGCACCGCCTGCGTTCAGGCCCTGCTGGTCGCCGCCCGCCACGCCGCCGAGAACAATCAGAAATTCGCCATCGCGCAGCCTTCCGAAGTCCTGACGGAGGCGTGCGAGGATCTGGGCCTCGCCCCGTGGCTGAAGCAATGGAGCCAAGCGTGAAGAAGAAGGTTCTGACCGTCGACGATTCGCGGACCATGCGGGACATGGTCGCCTTCACGCTGAAGGGTGCGGGGTACGAGGTGGTGGAGGCCGGCGACGGCCAGCAGGCGCTGAGCGTCATCGCCGCCAACAAGGTGGATCTGGTCATCACCGATCTGAACATGCCGGTGATGGACGGGCTGACCCTGATCCGCCGCCTGCGCGCCACCCCGGCGCACAAGACGCTGCCGATCCTGATGCTGACCACCGAGGCCGACGAGAAGAAGAAGGCCGAAGGACGGTCGGTCGGGGCGACGGGCTGGATCGTGAAGCCGTTCAACCCCGAAAAGCTGATTTCCGTCGTGCAGAAGGTGTGCGGCTGACGCCGCGCCTTGGTGAAAGGGCACGCCCGTGGAAGACCTGAGCCGGTTCAAGCAAACCTATTTCGACGAGAGCGCCGAGCTGCTCGCCGTGGCCGAATCCGGATTGCTGCGCCTGACGCCGGGCGAGGTCGATTCCGATGAGGTGAACGCCATTTTCCGCGCCGTCCACTCGATCAAGGGCGGCGGCGGCGCCTTCGGCTTCACCGAGCTGGTCGCCTTCGCGCACGAGTTCGAGACGGTCATGGACGGCGTGCGCAACAGCGCCATTCCCGTGACCACCGAACTGGTCGACACGCTGATCCGCGCCAACGACGTCTTGGGCCAGATGCTGGCCTACGCGCGGGAGGGCGAGCCCGCCCCTCCGGGCACGACGGACGACACGGTGGCGGCGCTGCGCCGGCACCTGTCGGGCGAGGCGAAACCAACTCACGCGGAGCCGGCGCCCGCGAAGGCGCCGGAGCCGGTCGCGGCCGCTCCCGCCGCTTACCCGGACGACGAGGACGACGAGGCCGGCATCTTCGGCGACGCCATGGCCCTGATCGAGGCGGCCCGCGCCTCCGAGAACCCGGTGCCCGAGGGCAAGATCCGCTGGACCGTCACCTTCCGGCCCAAGGCCGACCTGCTGATGTCCGGCAACGAGCCGACCTTCATGCTGCGCGCCCTGCGCCGGCTGGGCGAGGCGCAGATCGATTGCAGCGTCGAGAACCTGCCGAGCCTGGCGAATCTGGAAGCGGAGCTGCTGTTCCTGTCCTGGACGGTCACGCTGATCGCCGACCCGGACGTCGATCTGGAAAAGATCAACGACGTCTTCGAGTTCGTCGCCGACGAGTGCGACATCAGGATCACCGCCGAGGCCCCGCCCCCGGCGGTTGTTGAAGCACCGCCCGTCGAGGCGGAGCCCGCGCCGGTCGCGACCGAGCCGGTGCCCGTCGCGGCGGCTCCCGTGGCGCCGCCGAAGGCGCCGGAGGCGGCCAAGCCCCGCGCGAACGCCGGGGGCGGCGGCGAGCACGCCGGGCTGACCAGCCACACGATCCGCGTCGACCTCGACAAGATCGACCGGCTGGTCAACATGGTCGGCGAGATGGTCATCACCCAGGCGATGATCGCGGAGCATGTCCGCGAGCTGCCCCAGGGCGAGTTCCAGGAACTGCTGGAAGGGCTGGAGCAGCTGGCCCAGCACACGCGCGAACTGCGCGAAAGCGTCATGTCGATCCGCGCCCAGCCGGTGTCCAGCGTCTTCTCCCGCATGCCGCGCCTGGTGCGCGAATGCGCGGCGGCGACGGCCAAGGAGGTGCAGCTGGTCACCTCGGGCGAGACGACCGAGGTGGACAAGACGGTGGTGGAAAACCTCGTCGATCCGCTGACGCACATGATCCGCAACTCCATCGACCACGGGCTGGAAGGGCCGGACGAGCGCGAGCGCGTCGGCAAGCCGCGCGCCGGCACCGTGCATCTGTCGGCGCAGCACCGGTCGGGCCGCATCGTCATCGAGATCACCGACGATGGGCGCGGCATCAACCGCCCGAAGGTGCTGGCCAAGGCCATCGAGAAGGGCCTCGTGCAGCCGGGCGCCAGCCTGTCGGACGAGGAGATCGACAACCTGATCTTCCTGCCGGGCTTCTCCACCGCCGATCAGGTGTCGAACCTGTCGGGGCGCGGCGTCGGCATGGACGTGGTGCGGCGGAACATCACGTCGCTGGGCGGGCGCATCGGCGTCTATTCCACGCCGGGCGAGGGCTCGCGCTTCGTGCTGTCGCTGCCGCTGACGCTGGCGGTGCTCGACGGCATGGTGATTTCGGTCGGCGAGGAGCGCTTCGTCCTGCCGCTGACCAACATCGTGGAAAGCCTGCGGCCGAAGTCCGCCGACCTGCACGGGCTGGTCGGCAAGTGCGACGTGATGATGGCGCGCGGCGAGTATGTGCGCCTCGTTTACCTGCACCAGCTGTTCGGCATCCCCAAGGCGGTCACCGATCCCACCCGCGCGCTGGTCGTGCTGGTGGAGACGGAGGACGGCTCGCGCCTCGGCCTCGTCGTGGACGAGGTGCTGGGCCAGCAGCAGGTCGTCATCAAGAGCCTTGAGGCCAATTTCCGCCGCCTCGACGGGGTTGCGGCGGCGACCATCCTGGGCGACGGACGCGTCGCCCTGATCCTCGACGTCGCCGGCCTGCGCGAGATGAGCCGGCACCACGAATCCGGGACGACGCGTGCTGTCGCGGCGCTTCCCGCACCCGAACTCGAACCGGTCTGAGGCCAAAGCGATGAGCACTTCCACCGCGCTCGCCACCGTCGGAGGCGCCCGCACCGACGCGATGGCGATCAACGGCTCCGAGGAGCAGTACGTCACCTTCACCGTCGGCGCCGAGGAGTATGGGGTCAACATCCTGTCGGTGCGCGAGATCCGCGGCTGGACGCCGGAAAGCCGGCTGCCGAACCTGCCGGACTATGTGCGCGGCGTCATCAACCTGCGCGGCATCATCATCCCGATCTTCGACCTGCGCGCCCGCTTCGGCGGCGGCGCCACCGAGGTGACCAAGCGCCACGTCGTGGTGGTGATCCAGGTCGGCGAGCGCACGCGCGGCATCCTGGTGGACGCCATCTCCGACATCCTGGCCATCGGCCACGAGAGCATCAAGCCGCCGCCCGACGTGGACAGCGGCATGGTCGATGCGGAGTATCTGAGCGGCCTCTACACCGCCGAGAACCGCATGGTCACGCTGCTGAGCGTCGAGAAGCTGTTCGCGACGGACAACGGCGACGTGGATGGCCTGCACAAGGCCCCTCTGGCGCTGGAAAAGGCGGGCTGACGCCGATCCCCTTCCGAGGGAGAGGAACGTCGATAGGCGAAAGGTCGTAGTTCCAAAGAGTCCACACAACGGATAAGGGCTTGCGTCGGTTCAGACAACCCAATTCCAAAACTCAAGGCGGACGAGGCGTGCATGGCGAAGGGGATCGGTTCGGTCGTGTCGAACATGGGGATCTCGAAACGGCTGTGGCTCGCCTTCGGGCTGCTGCTGGGGTTGCTGGCCGCGCAGGTCGGGGCCGGGCTGCTCGGCATCCGCGCGCTGAACGGCAGCGTCGATGCCGTGCTCGCCTCCTCCGACCTGGCCACCTTCGCCAAGGACCTTGAGGCCCGCCTCGCCAACCAGCGCATCCAGGGCCGCGACTATCTGTTCACCGGCGACATCAAGGCGCTGGAACGGCAGCGCGCCCTGAAGGGCGAGTTCGACAAGGCGATGGCCGAGCATCAGGCCGCCATCAAGGCCAGCGCCCACGCCGTCCGGTTCGCGGAGCTGGCGCGCCTGCACGACGACTACCACGCCCGGTTCGAAGACCTGCGGGTGCTGCGCGAACGCTACGACGCCACGTTGCGTCAGCGCATGGACCCGCTGGGCGCCAGCATCAACGAAACGCTGGAGCGGATCGTCCAGGGCGCGCTGGAATCCGGCAACAAGGATGGCACGCTCGCGGCCGAGGAGGCCGAGAAGCACTGGGCGCTGACCCGCCTGTTCGCCAACCGCTTCATCGGAATGAAGGACGCGGCGGCGCCGAAGCTGATGGAGGAGAACCTCGCCGAGATGCTGGAGCATATCCGCGAGGCGACGGCGCTGCTGAACGATGCGCGGCTGGGCCAGCTGCTGCGCGAGGTGGAGGCGCAGGCGCCCGGCTACCGTGCCGCCTTCAACGACGCGGTTGCGGCCGACCGGGACATCGACCGCCAGCGCGCCGACGTGGTCGCCAAGGTCGTCTCCCGCCTGAACGAGACGCTGGCCTCCATCGTGACCGCCGTGCACGCCGATCAGGACGGGATCGAGCGGCAGGCCGAGGAGGAGGTGTCCGACGCCGTCATCCTGTCGGTCGTCATCGGGCTGGCCTCGCTGATCCTGGGCATCCTGGCGGCCAAGGTCATCGCCAATTCCATCACCGCCCCGGTGGCCGGCATCCGCAAGGTCATGACCGACCTGACCGACGGGCACCTGAACGTCACCGTCCCGCACACCGACGGCCGGGACGAGCTGGGCGAGATGGCCCGCGCCGTTGCCGCCTTCAAGGACGAGGCGGTGTCCGCCGTGCGCTCCCGCATCGGGCTGGACCGCGTGTCGGCCGGCGTGATGATGGCCGATACCGACGGCGTGATCACCTACTGCAACGGCTCCATCCTGGAGTTGTTCAGGGTCGCCGAGACCGACCTGAAGACGATCCTGCCGCATTTCGACGCGACGACCCTGATCGGCCGGAAACTCGACCTGTTCCACAAGGATCCGGCGCACCAGAACCGCATCCTGTCCGGTCTGACGGGGGCGCACAAGGCGACCTTCACGGCGGGGCGGCGCACTTTCCAGGTGGTCGTCAATCCGGTGGTGGGGCGCCATGGCGAACGGCTGGGCACGGTCATCGAATGGCGCGACCTGACCGACGAGCTGTCCATCGAGCGCGAGATCAGCGCCATGGTGGAAAACGCCGTGCGCGGCGACTTCTCGCAGCGCATTTCTCTGGAGGGCAAGGCCGGCTTCTTCCGTCTGGTCAGCGAGGGCATCAACCGGTTGGCCGAGAACGTCTCCGGCGTGTCGGAGGAGCTGGCCTCCACCCTGGAGTCGCTGTCGCAGGGCGACCTGTCACGCCGCATCGACAAGCAGTATGAGGGCGTGTTCCAGCGCCTGAAGGACGACTTCAACAACACGGTCGAGAAGCTGTCGGAGATCGTCCGCCGCATCAACGCCGCCGCCGAGGCCATCGCCACGGCGAGCCGCGAGGTCGCCGACGGCAGCCTGGACCTGTCCGAACGCACCGAACAGCAGGCGTCCAGCCTGGAGCAGACCGCCGCGAGCATGGAGGAGCTGGCCGCCACCGTGCGGTCCAACGCCGACAACGCCCAGCAGGTCAACGTCTTCGCCAACGACGCCCGCGCCGCCGCCGAACGCGGCGGCCGGGTGGCCGGCAGCGCGGTCGAGGCGATGCGCCGCATCGAACAGTCGTCGCAGAAGATCTCCGACATCATCGGGGTGATTGACGAGATCGCCTTCCAGACCAACCTGCTGGCGCTGAACGCGGCGGTGGAGGCGGCTCGGGCCGGCGACGCCGGGCGCGGCTTCGCCGTGGTGGCGCAGGAGGTGCGCAACCTCGCCCAGCGGTCGGCGCAGGCGTCGCGGGAGATCAAGACGCTGATCAACGACAGCGGGTCGCAGGTGAAGGACGGCGTGGACCTCGTCCGCTCGGCCGGCGCGACCCTGACCGACATCGTGGCCGGCATCGCCCGCGTCGCCGATCTGGTGTCGGAGATCGCGCGGGCCACGGCGGAGCAGGCTTCCGGCCTGGACGAGGTCAACACCTCCGTCGCCCAGATGGACGAGGTGACCCAGAAGAACGCCGCGCTGGTCGAGGAAAGCACGGCGTCGGCCCGCTCGCTGGAGGAGCAGGCGGACGGCCTGCGCCGGCAGATGGCCTTCTTCGCGCTGGACCGGGCGACGGCGGAAGCCCGCGCCAGGGCCGGGGTGGCGTGATTTCATTGGCCCGTCATCCCCGCGAAAGCGGGAAGGACGGTGAAAATGCGAAGAGGGAGTGAACGGTGATGAACAGGGCGCTATCCAACGACCCCGACTTATTGGGATTCTGAGTCTGTGTCCATGACCACCCCCATGGCCCCCGCGCGCGTCGCCGCAGCCCCGCTCGCCCCCGGACGGCGGGAGTTTCCGTTCGAGCAGCGGCACTTCGACTTCATCGCCCGGATGCTGTACCAGCTGGCCGGCATCGCGCTGGCGCCGCACAAGATGGAGATGGTCTATTCGCGCCTGGCGCGGCGGCTGCGCGATCTGCGGCTGAAGGACTTCGACGCCTATTGCGCGCTGCTGGAGGGCGAGGACGGGGCGAACGAGGTCGGCTTCCTGGTCAACGCGCTGACCACCAACCTGACCAGCTTCTACCGGGAAGCGCATCATTTCGACTTCCTGGCGCAGAAGGCCATCCCGGAGATGCGGGCGCGCCACCAGGGCGAATCCTCGCACCCGCGCCTGCGCATCTGGTCGGCGGGCTGTTCGTCGGGGCAGGAGCCCTACACCATCGCCATGGTGCTGGCCTCCGTCTTCGGGCCGGAGCTGCGGCGGTGGGACGCCCGCATCCTGGCGACGGACATCGACACGCACATGGTGGACACCGCCCGGCGCGGCGTCTACCCGGCGGAGGTCGCCAACAGCATCCCCGCCAACCTGCGCGACCGCTACGCCACGCGCATCCGCGAGGACGGCGAGGCCAAGATCGCCATGAGCGAGGAGCTGCGGCGGCTGATCACCTTCAAGCCGTTGAACCTGCTGGAGCATTGGCCGATGAAGGGGCCGTTCGACGCGATTTTTTGTCGCAACGTTCTCATCTATTTCGACCGCGCCGGACGGACCCAGGTAATCGAGAATTTCGCCCGCATGCTCGCGCATGACGGGTATCTGTTCCTTGGGCATTCGGAGAGCTTGTACGGAGTGTCGAACAGTTTCCGCCAGACCGGGCCGACCATCTATCGGAGAATCTAAGCGCATGGCTGGTTTCGCAGGCCGTCGCGCGGCGGAAGCGCGCCATGGCGGCAGCTACTACAACCCGCAGTTCCAGGCCCACACCCTGAAGGTGTTTCTGGGCCATCACCTCGTCAGCGACCGCGCCGACGTGATGATGGTGACCACGCTGGGATCCTGCGTGGCGGCCTGCGTCTACGACCCTGCGGCGGCGGTCGGCGGCATGAACCATTTCCTGCTGCCCGAGGTGCCGGAGTCCGAACAGGGCGACGCCAGCGCCGCCGCGCGCTATGGCTCGGTCGCCATGGAACGGCTGATCAACGAGCTGCTGTCCAAGGGCGCCAAGCGCGACCGGCTGGAGGTCAAGCTGTTCGGCGGCGCCCGCGTCATCGAGTCGAGCTTCGACGTCGGGCACCAGAACGCCCGTTTCGCCCTGGATTACGTCCGGCGGGAGGGCTTGAAGCTGGTCGGTCAGGATCTGGGCGGCGCGTCGGCCCGGCGCGTCCATTACTTCCCGCATTCCGGCAAGGCCATGCGCAAGATGCTGCGCCCGGAAGCCCTGTCGGAAACCGCGAACCAGGAACTGCACTTCCGCTCGACCCTGCGGCAGAAGCCGATCGAGGGCGACGTGGAACTGTTCGGAGAGGATTGAGCCATGCCCCGTCCCATTCGCGTCGTCATCGTGGACGACAGCAGCCTGATGCGGGAGATGCTCAAGTCGATCATCTCGCAGGAGCCGGGGATCGAGGTGGCCGGCGTCGCCCGCGACCCCTACGAGGCGCGCGAGGTCATCAAGCGGACCAACCCCGACGTCATCACGCTGGATATCGAGATGCCGCGCATGGACGGCCTCTCCTTCCTGGAAAAAATCATGACCCTGCGCCCGACGCCGGTCGTGATGGTGTCGTCCCTGACGCAGGAGGGATCCGACGCGACCATCCGCGCCATGGCGAGCGGCGCGGTGGACTGCGTCGCCAAGCCAGACGGGTCGGAGGGCCACGGCTTCGAGGCGATGGCGCACGAGCTGGTGGGCAAGATCCGCGTGGCCGCCACCGCGCGCCTGTCGATGCGCCGGCCGCACGCCCCCGGCCCCACCCTGGCGACGCCGCGCCGCGCCGGGTCGGGCACGCGCTTCATCGCCATCGGCGCCTCCACCGGCGGGGTGGAGCGCATCCGCGACGTGCTGGCCGTCATGCCCGCCGACTGCCCGCCCATCGTCATCACCCAGCACATGGGTCCCAGCTACGTGCCGAGCTTCGCCGCGCGGCTCGACCGGCTGTCCGCCCCAAGGGTGGAGGTCGCGGCCGAGGGCGCCCGCCTGGCCCAGGGCGTCGTCTACATCGCCCCCGGCGACCGCCATCTGGTGGTCATCCGCGACGCCCAGGGCTTCGCCTGCCACGTCCAGGACGGCCCGTCGGTCAGCGGCCACCGCCCGTCGGTGGACGTCCTGTTCTCCTCCGTCGCCAAGGCGGCCGGGGCGAACGCCGTGGCCGTGATCTTATCGGGGATGGGCCGCGACGGCGCGTCGGGAATGCTGGCGATGCGCGAGGCGGGGGCATATACCATTGGTGAGACCGAATCGAGCTGCGTCGTCTATGGCATGCCCCGCGCCGCCAAGGAGGCGGGCGCGGTCGCGGTGGAATTGCCGCTGGCCCAGATCCCGGCCGAGATGCTGCGCGCCTTCGACGCCATCGGCGACCGCGCGCGGACGAACTGAGGAGCACCGTTATGTCTTTCGACGGCCGCGCGCCCATTCTGGAAGCCGGGCATGACGTGTCGGGTGCGGGAGGCAAGGTTCCCGTCACCGGTGAGCTGCTGTCCACCTGGCTCGGCTACGCCGATCTGCAGCGCCGCACGCTGGACGCCATCCAGCACGAGCTGACGCGCACCTCCGGCACCGTGGAGGACGCCACGCTCGACCTGTCGGCGCGCTTCCGCGAGCTGGCCGAGAAGGCCATCGAGCAGTCGCAGCGGGTCGAGCAGATCGTCATGGTCGCGGGCTCCGTCGAGATCGACGGCGAGCGCGTGCCCATGGACGAGCTGGTCACGACCATGCAGGACATGATCGCCGACATGATCGCGAACATCGTGACCCTGTCGCGCCACGCCATGAGCATGGTCTATCTGCTGGACGACGTGCAGAAGGACGTGTCGGAGCTGGAGAAGTCCATCGCCGACATCGACGGCATCAACCGGCAGACCAACTTCCTGGCGCTGAACGCCACCATCGAGGCGAGCCGCGCCGGCGAGGCCGGAAAGACCTTCGCCGTCGTCGCGCAGGAGGTGCGGCACCTGTCCCGCTCCACCAGCGAACTGGCCGACCGCATGCGCTCCAAAGTCACGGCGGTGGTGAAGGGCGTGCGCAACGGGCACGAGATCCTGCGCCAGATCGCCGACACCGACATGTCGCCCCAGATGCTCGCCAAGGAGCGGGTGGACAAGACCATGGAAAGCCTGGTCGACCAGACCAACCATTTCCAGCACGTGCTGGAAACGGCGGCGAACGTGTCGTCGGAGATGTCCGCGACCATTGGCCACATGGTCACCGGCATGCAGTTCCAGGATTTGACCAAGCAGCGGCTGGAGGCGATCAACGACAGCCTCGCCATCATGGTCGCCGGCCTGGACGAGCTGGAAAACCGCACCCGCGTCGAATTGCCGGCTTCCCTGGACGCGCAGGTTCCGCAGGAATGGCTGGACGAATTGCTGGGCCGCTTCAAGCTGAGCGAGATGCGCCAGCGCTTCGTGCGCAAACTTTTGCTGGAGGGCACGGCGCTGGACGAGCACGGCGCGCTTGACGTGGATGCCGGCCATGACGACAGTTCCGGCGGCGACATCGAACTTTTTTGATGCCGCGATTTCTTATGATACAGCCTTCCCGGTGCGGCCCGCGAGACAGGGCGGCCGTGCCCAACGACCCATCGGGGACAGCGGACCATGGACTACGGAATTGACGTCAAGGATCAGGAAGCCGTGGTTCGGCTGCGCGGCCGGCTGACCTTCAACGATCACGCCAAGCTGCGGGCGCTGATTCGCGAGATGCTGCAAAACAAGGCCAAGCGCCAGATCCTCGACCTGTCCGCGCTGGAGTTCGTCGATTCGGCGGGCATCGGCATGCTGCTGATCGCGCGGGAAGAGATGGCCAACGCCGACAAGCATCTGGTGCTGCGCGCGGCGACCGGCCAGGTCAAGCGCGTGCTGACCGTGGCCCAGTTGAACAAGATCGTCACGATCGAGGACTGATCCGTTGACGGTCGCCCGTCCCCACGTTTGCGCCCTGCACGGGCTGGGCCTGCCGGCCGACCGGCTGGACCGGCTGTCGGCGGCGCTGCGCCTGCCGGCGTGGCAGGCCAAGGCCGGCACCGGCACGAGCGCCGGTCATGATGGGCGCTGCCCCGTTCTGGCCCTGCTGGGCGGCCCGGAGGCGGCCGACGCCGCCGAGATCTGGGCGCGGCCCTTCGCCGCCTGGATCGAGGTCGCGGCCCTGAACGACGCGGAGCTGACCAGGGCGGTGGAGCGGGCGCGCCACGCCGACCTGTTCGCCTGCGTGACCACGGGGACCGCCAACCACCTGCATCTGGCCGGGCGCATCATCGGCGGCATCGCCGAGCGGCACCCGATGCCGGAAGCCCAGCGCGACGACATGGAACTCGCCCTGCACGAGGCCATCAGCAACGCGGTGGTGCACGGCAACCTTCAGGTCGAAGGCATGAAGGGGCTGAGCGTGGCGGCGCTGGAGCGCTTCTCCCACGATCTGGCCGAGCGCATGGCCGATCCGTCCTTCGCCAACCGCCGCGTCGAGGTCAGCGTCTGGATGGAGGACGACGCCGTGGTGGTCGAGGTCGCCGACGAGGGCACCGGCTTTGCCCGGCCGGAGCACATCGAATACGGCGCGTCCGGGCGCGGCCTGGACCTGATCGCCGCCATCGCCGAGGAGCTGCAATTGCTCGACGGCGGCCGCCGCATCCGCATGAGGTTCCCGCTGTGACCCCGGCTGGGATGGGGGCTGCGATGGGGGCTGCGGCGGCGGCCGGTGAACCCGGAACGGGCGACCGGCGGCCGGCCATCACCGACTGCCACATCCTGGTGGTGGACGACACCGACTTCAACCGCACCCTGATCGGCGCCCTGCTGAACGAGGCGGGGTTCCACAACGTCGCCTACGCCAAGGACGGGTTCGAGGCGCTGGCCCACATCGAGGCGCGCACCCCCGACCTGCTGATCCTGGACATCATGATGCCGGGCATGGACGGGTTCGAGGTGTGCCGGCGCCTGCGCGCCGACCACGCCTACGCCGACCTGCCGGTGCTGGTGCAGACCGCCCTGTCGTCCAGCGACGACCGCAACAAGGCCTTCGCCGCCGGCACCACCGACCTGATCTCCAAGCCGCTGGACCGGACCGAGCTGCTGGCCCGCGTGCGCATCCATCTGGAAAACCGCGTGCTGATCCGCGACCTCCAGACCTACCGCGCGCGGGTGGAGGGCGAGCTGGCCATGGCGCGATCCATGTACGACCACCTTCTGCCCTCGGCGGCGTTGCGCGCCTCGCTGAAGGACAGCGCGGGCGTCGAGCTGCGCTCTCACACCATCCTGTCCTCCGACATGGGCGGCGACATCTGGGGCGTGCTGCCGCTGAGCGAGGGGCGGTTCGGCGTGTTCCTGCTGGACATGGCCGGGCGCGGCGTGTCGGCGGCGCTGAACGCCTTCCGCATGCACACGCTGATCCACGAGCTGGCGCCGACCCTGGGCGAGCGGCCCGCCGCCTTCCTGGCGGAGCTGAACGGCCGCGCGGTCGGCCTTCTGGAGCTGGGGCAGCACGCGACCTTCATCTACGGCGTGGTGGATGGTGCGGCGGAACGCTTCACCTACGCGGCGGCGGCGGCCACCAACCCGCTGCTGATCCCGCCCGGCGGGGCGCCGCTGCGCTTCGGCGACGCCAGCGGCCTGCCGGTGGGCATCGAAGCCGGCCACAACTACGAGGAACGCACCCTGCCCTTCCCCGCCGAGTCGGTGCTGGCGCTCTATTCCAACGCCGTGCTGGACGCGCTGGACGCGGCGGGCGGCTGTGACGGCGGCAACGCGCTGGGCTGCGTGGTCGCCAAGGCGGTGGGTGAGGCCGGCGGAAACGCCTTCACGGCGGTGACCGAAGCGCTGACGGCGGCGCTGGGCGACGCGCCGGGCGACGACCACACGCTCGTCTGGATTGAAAGGGCGGCCTGGATCGAGCGCGGGAGAGCCTCATGACCGAAGCGCAGGGGGGCCTGCCCGGCCTGGAGAACGCGCGGGTGATGGTGGTGGACGACAACCGCGTCAACCGCCACCTGCTGCTGGCCCTGCTGGAGCGCGGCGGCATCCATCAAGTGGAGATGGCCGAGGACGGCATCGACGCGCTGTCCCGCATGAACAGCTTCCGGCCGGACCTGATCCTGCTGGACCTGATGATGCCGAACCTGGACGGGTTCGAGATGTGCAAGCGCCTGCGCGCCGATCCGGTGTGGAAGGATCTGCCGGTGCTGGTGCAGTCGAGCCTGAACCGGGCCGAGGACCGCGCCAAGGCCTTCGCGGCGGGCGCCACCGATTATGTGACCAAGCCGATCAACGCGGTGGAGTTGCTGGCGCGCGTGCGCATCCATTTGCAGAACCGCGCCCTGGTCCACGACCTGCGCCTGTTCCATGAGCGCACGGAGAGCGAACTGGCGCTCGCCCGCAAGATGCAGGAACGGCTGATGCCGGCTCGCGAGCGTCTGGCGGAGGTGGAGGCGGCGCTGGGGCTGGCGATTCACGCGCACTTCGCCCCGTCGTCGGAGCTGGGCGGCGACTTCTGGGATCTGCGGCGCGACGGCCGGGGCCGGCTGGTGGTCTATCTGGTGGACTTCTCCGGCCATGGCGTGGGGGCGGCGCTGAACACCTTCCGCCTGCACGCCATCTGCCAGCAGATGGATTTTTCCGACTTCGACCCGGCGGCCTTCCTGGCGACCGTCAACAAGCGGCTGTGCGCCCTGCTGCCCAACGGGCAGTTCGCCACCATGCTGGCCGGCGTGTTCGATCTGGAGGCCAACCGCTTCGTCTACGCCTCGGCCGGTTCCACCAAGCCGATGGTCTGGGCGCCAGGCGACGCCGCCCCGGTGCTGGGCGAGAGCGCCGGCCTGCCGCTGGGCCTGCTGGCTTCGGCGGACTATGAGGCGCGTGAACTGCCGCTGCCGCCGGGTGGGCGCCTGTTCTTCTATTCGGACGCCGCCATCGAGATCCCGGTCGGCGACGACGTGCTGGACGAAAGCGGGCTGGCGGAGCTGGTCACCCAGCGCATGGCCGAGCCGGACGCGGCGCTGTTCCTGGACGGCGTGCTGAATGCGCTCCACGCGACCGGGCCGATCGACGATGACCTGACGGCCCTGGTGCTGACCCGGAAGGCGTGACCATCTCCCCTCTCCCCAGAGGGGAGAGGGGATGTGATTTACGCCCCTTGCGCCACGATGCGGTCGTAGGCGGGCAGGGTCAGGAAATCCACGAAGTCCTTGCGCTCGACGAGGTCGCGGAAGAGGGCGGCCGCGTCCTCGAACAGGCCGTGGGCGAAGGCGTCCTCGCCGATGCGGGCCTTCCAGGCGGCCAGTTCCTCGGCGATGATGTCGTCCACCAGGGCCAGGGTGACCGGACGGCCGTCGTCCAGGGTGGAGCCATGGTGGACCCACTGCCAGACCTGGGTGCGGCTGATCTCCGCCGTGGCGGCGTCCTCCATCAGGTTGAACAGGGGCACCGCACCCCGGCCGCGCAGCCACGCCTCGATGTAGCCGATGCCGACGGCCACGTTCATGCGCAGGCCCTGTTCGGTTTTCGGACCCTCCGGCACCGTCAGCAGGTCGGCGGCGGTGACGGTCACGTCCCCACGCTTGCGGTCGATCTGGTTGGGACCGGGCATGTAGGTGTTGAACACCTCCATGGCGACGGGGACGAGGCCGGGGTGCGCCACCCAGGTGCCGTCATGGCCGTTGGCCGCCTCGCGCTCCTTGTCGGCGCGGACGCGGGAGAAGGCAACCTCGTTGGCGGCCGGATCGTCCTTCACCGGGATGAAGGCGGCCATGCCGCCGATGGCCGGGGCGCCGCGCTTGTGGCAGGTCTGGATCGCCAGTAGGCTGTAGGACTGGAGGAAGTGCGTCGCCATGGTGACGTCGGCGCGGTCGGGCAAGACGGCGGCCGGGTCGTTGCGGAACTTCTTGATGAAGCTGAAGATGTAGTCCCAGCGCCCGCAGTTCAGGCCGGCGGAGTGGTCGCGCAGTTCGTACAGGAGCTCGTCCATCTCGAAGGCGGCGAGGATCGTTTCGATGAGAACCGTCGCCTTGATGGAGCCGTGCGGGATCTTCAGATAGTCCTCGGCCAGCGTGAAGACCTCGTTCCACAGCCGCGCCTCAAAATGGCTTTCCAGCTTCGGCAGGTAGAAGTAGGGGCCGGAGCCGCGCTCCAGAAGCTCCCGCGCGTTGTGGAAGGCGTACAGCGCGAAGTCGAACAGGGCGCCGGAGATCGGTTCGCCGTCCATGCGGACGTGCTTTTCCTCCAGGTGCCAGCCGCGCGGGCGCACCTTCAGGACGGCGGTCTTGTCGTTCAGCCGGTACTTCTTGCCGGAGTTGGGGTCTTCATAGGAAATGGTGCGGCGGACGGCGTCGCGAAGGTTGATCTGGCCTTCGATCTGGTTGGTCCAGGACGGGCAGTTGGCGTCCTCGAAATCGGCCATGAAGACCTTCGCGCCGGAGTTCAGCGCGTTGATGACCATCTTGCGGTCCACCGGGCCGGTGATCTCCACCCGGCGGTCCAGCAGGTCGTGCGGCAGCGGGGCGATCTTCCAGTCGGCGGCGCGGACCGCCTTGGTTTCCGGCAGGAAATGGGGCTTCTCGCCGGCGTCCAGCAGGGCCTGGCGCTTGGCGCGGACATCGAGGAGGCGCAGACGTTCGGAGCCGAAGCGGCCTTCCAGTTCCGCCACGAAGGCCAGCGCCTCGGGCGTCAGAATCGCGTCGAAGCCCGGCTGGATCGGGCCCAGGATCTCAAGCCCGGAGATGGTCGTCGCCATATGATTCCCCCTGTCTGTGCGCGCTTGGTCCGCGCAACCCTAATTGGTGCAAGGCTATAGCACAGGCGGGGAAGTCGCCAAAGCCGCATTGGGGTTCAGCTGCCCGGATCCTTCGCCGCAGGCCGTCCGCGAGACAGACTATTGCGAGCGCGCGGGTTTGCGGCGGGCCAGCGGGTGATGCTCGTGCACGACCTTCTTCAACCGCTCGGACACGACGTGGGTGTAGATCTGCGTCGTCGCGATGTCGGCGTGGCCCAGCATCTTCTGGACCGAGCGCAGGTCGGCGCCCCGGTCCAGCAGGTGCGTGGCGAAAGCGTGGCGCAGCACGTGGGGGCTGACCTTTTCCGGGTCGATGCCCGACTCGATGGCAAGCTCTTTCAGGAGTTGGGCGAAGCGCTGACGGGTCAGATGGCCGTTGGCCGAACTGCGCGAGGGGAACAGGAAGCGCACCGGCCCGTCGTCGCGCCCCGACAGAATGAAATGGGGGCGCCAGGGCAGATAGGCGGCGAGCGCGGCGCTGGCCGGCTCGGACAGCGGGACCATGCGTTCCTTGCCGCCCTTGCCGCGCACGATCAGGCCGCGCCCGTCGCGCAGGATGGCGCTCATCGGCAGGCCGACCAGTTCGGACACGCGCAGGCCGGTGGCGTAGAGCACCTCCAGCAGGGCGACGAGGCGAAACCCCTCCGGGCCGCCGCGCGTCTGGGCGGTGGCGATCATGTGGGAGACCTCGGCCTCGGTCAGGATCTTCGGCAGGGGACGGCCCTGCTTGGGGCTGTCGAGGGCGGAGGCCGGGTCGTCGGCGCGGCGGTTTTCCGAAACCAAGAAGCGGTAGAACTGCCGCATCGCCGACAGGCGGCGGGCCACGGTGCGCGGGGCCGGAGGTTCCTTCCCGTCGCCACGGCCCTGGAAATCCAGATAGGCGCGCAGGTCCTCGGTGCCGGCCTTTTCCAGCGGCACCCCGCGCTGGGCCAGCCAGCCGCCGAGATCGGCGAGGTCGCGCTCGTACGCCATGCGGGTGTTGAGCGCGGCGCCGCGTTCCGCCGTCAGCATGTCGAGGAAGGCGTCCACATGCGGGGAGAGCGCCACCGCGCGCGGTTTGCAGGGGCGGCCGCGCCGCTTCGGCTGCGTCGTCTTGGCCTGCGTCGTCTTGGGCATGCGCGTCAGCCCGCCAGTGCCGCGGCGGCTTCGCGCGCGACGGCGCGGGCCTCCGCGTCCAGCCCGACCGCGCGCAGGCTCGTCACCACGCGGGCGGTGACAACGGGGGACGCGGTGGCCGGACCGCCCTCCCCGAGAAGCAGAAGGGAGACCAGGACCGTTTCGCCGACGCGCCCGGCGGCGGCGGCGTCCTTCAGCCGCTCCCACAGGGCGGGATTCGGGGCCATGGCCTGCGGCGGCGCGGCGGCGTCGGTGGCCTGGAGCCACGCCTCGTTGGGGATCGCGACGCCGACCGCCTGAAGCAGGGCGAGCTGGCCGGCGGCGCGGGAC
>JAEZID010000136.1 GCA_023416195.1 Pseudomonadota bacterium
GGTCTTCACCGGGGCCAGCGTGGCGCGGGTGTTCTTCATCACCGCCGCCATGTTCGCGGCGATGAGCCTGTACGGCTACACCACCAAGGCCGACCTGTCGAAGATGGGCTCGTTCCTGATGATGGGCTTGATCGGCATCGTCATCGCCGGGCTGGTCAACATCTTCATCGGCTCCAGCGCGCTGCAGTTCGCCATCTCGGTGATCGGCGTCGTCATCTTCACCGGCCTGACCGCCTACGACACCCAGCGCATCAAGGAAGAGTACGCCGAGGGCTACGGCCACGAGACCAACACCAAGCTCGCCGTCATGGGCGCCCTCTCGCTCTACCTCAACTTCATCAACCTGTTCCAGATGCTCATGCAGCTCATGGGACAGCGCGACGAGTAACGGGGCGGTTGCTCCGGGCGTTCGCCTTTACGCCAACAGAGGGGCCGGTCGCCACGCGTGGCCGGCCCCTTGTTTTCAGAACCGGGCTGGACCGCCAGACAGCCCGCCAAGCACCCGCCAAGCACCCGATGGGCTGCCGCGCCTGATCGGCCGCCTCACTGTGTTCAGGGGGCGGGAAAAGGCGGAGGAGAAGGCGCTCCGCCGCCGGTCCCCAAACCGACGGAGACGCGTCCGGATGCGCGGGCCATGCCTCGTTCGCGCCTTTCGCGCTCCATGCAAGCGTGCAATCGGAGGGCAGAGTTACCCGCGCCTCGGGTTTCCAGGGCACGTCGCCCAGAGGCTCGGCCCCGTCACGCCCCCACCCCCTGAGATTTCTCACAGCTAGGCGCGAGCGGGAAACGATGAATTGAATGGGACGTCTTCGACTGTTTCAGCGTGCTCTGCGATGGCGTATTCCTTTCCACAGTTCGGTTCCGGCGATCCTGTTCCCTGGTTCGAGGCCAACGCGTCGAACAATCCGAACTTCAAGTTCGGTTCAATGGGGGGGCACTACGTTCTCCTGTGCTTTTTCGGTTCCGCCGGCGCCGAGGTCGCCCATCAGGCGCTCGCGGCGGTGCAGGCGCAGCGCCATCTCTTCGACGACGCCAAGGTGTCGTTCTTCGGCGTTTCGTCCGATCCGCAGGACCAGCAGGGGCGCGTGCGCCAGTCCCTTCCGGGGATCCGGTTCTTCTGGGACCTCGATTTCGCCTTGGCCCGCCGTTTCGGGGCCATGTTGCCCGCCGAACCGGGCGCCGATCAGCGGCCGAACGTGTATCGGCCTTTCTGGCTTCTGCTCGACCCGATGCTGCGGGTGCTCTTTTCCGCCCCCCTGGCCGAAAGCGAGGCTGTCCTTCAGCGTGTCGCCAGCCTGCCGGACGTGGGAACCCACGCCGGGATGGAGATCCCGGCCCCGGTGCTGGTCCTGCCGCGGGTCTTCGAGCCCGAGTTCTGCCGCCTTCTGATCGGCCTTTACGAGACCCATGGCGGCGGCGATTCCGGTTTCATGCGCGAGGTCGACGGAAAAACCGTTCCCGTCCATGACTACAGGCACAAGCGCCGCTCCGACATGCACATCGCCGATCCGGCGATCCGGGCCGAGGCGCGGCAACGGATCGAACGGCGCCTCCTTCCGGAGATCGCGAAGGCGTTCCAATTCCGGGTGACCCGCATGGAACGCTACATCGTCGCCTGCTACGACAGCGCGGTCGGCGGCCATTTCCGCGCGCACCGCGACAACACCACCAAGGGCACCGCCCACCGCCGCTTCGCGGTGTCGCTCAACCTGAACGCCGAGGAATTCGAAGGGGGCGAGGTCCGCTTTCCGGAGTTCGGGTCGCGCTCCTACCGGGCGCCCACCGGGGGTGCGGTGGTGTTTTCGTGCTCGCTGCTGCACGAGGCGGGACCGGTGACGGCGGGCCGGCGCTACGTCTTTCTTCCGTTCCTCTACGACGAGGCGGCGGCGGCCCAGCGTGCGGCGAACAACCGCTTCCTCGGCGAGGGGGTCGGCGAATACGAACTGGTCACCAGAGGGCAACCGCAGACCGTGGAGCCGGCGCCGGCCGCAACCTCCACCGAAGTCGGAGCATGAGCGACGCACGGGGTTCGGTTCGGTTCCGATCCGCTGTATGCAGGGGGCATGGTCCAGCGCGACACCCGGCTCGGCACCAATGGCGATGAACCTGTTTTTCAAGAATGGCGGGAATGGCATGAAGGCGGCCATGCGCCGGGGCGAGCCGGTCACACCGGTGGCGCCCCGGATTCGCGGCCGGTTCGGCCGCGCGATCTTCGCCGGAAATCTGGCCATTCTGGCCGGGGTTTTCTTCTTCGATTCGATCACGCCGGCCGACAACGTCTCGATCTGTTTCGCCTACGCGATTCCGATCGTGCTGAGCATCCTGGAGGGAGGGCGCCGCCCCTTCCTCTACGCCGGCATCGCGACGGTGCTGTCGGTCACCGGATCCTTCATCCAGCCGCCCAACGACGCCATCACGCTGACCTTCGTCGCCAATCGCGTCATCGCGATCGGGACGCAATGGGCCATGGCGCTCCTGGTGCGCTATCGTCTGGCGGTGGAGGAGGCGTTGAACCGGTCGTTGCAGGAGCAGCGCGAGACGGTCGAGCGGCAGCAACGCTTCATCGCCATGCTCTCCCACGAAATCCGGACCCCCCTCACCGTCGTGGACGGCCAGGCCTATCGGCTGATCAAGCTCAGCCGGACGTCGCCGCCGGAGGACATCGAACGCCGCGCGCAAAAGGTCCGCGACGCGGCGGCCCGCGTCAACGGCATCATCAACGCCGTGCTGGCCTCGGCGTCGGTGGGCGAAAAGGCCATTCAGGCGACGCCCAAGCCGGTGGACCCGAAGGCGCTGCTGACCGACGTCGTCCAGAACGCCGTCGAGAACGGGGCGACCACCATCTCCTGCGATCTGGACGGGCTGCCGCCGCGCATCGAGGCCGACCCCACGCTCCTGTTCCAGATCTTCGAGAACATCCTGTCGAACGCCATCAAGTATTCTGCGCCGGGCAGCCCGATCACCGTCACGGGCGCCAGCCGGGGAGCGGAGGTGACGGTGGAGGTGACCGATCGAGGCCGGGGCATCGACCCGGCCGAGCTGCCCAAGCTCTTCACCCCCTATTATCGCGGCGGGAACAGCCGGGGCGTTCCCGGGGCGGGCATCGGCCTGTATCTGGTGGACCGGTTCGTGTCCGCCCATGGCGGCAGCGTGTCCATCGCCAGCCGCGTCGGCGAGGGCACCACGGTCACCGTGCGCCTGCCGCGGTCAATGTGCAGGGAGAAAGGCGCCGCCCATGCCTGAACGCAAGAAAATCCTCTGCATCGAGGACGATTCCGACACGCGGGATCTGCTGATCGAGGAGCTGGAGGAGGCCGGGTTTCAGGTGGACGGCTTCGGTGACGGCGCGTCCGCGCTGGCGGCGCTGACCTCGGAGCGGCCCGATCTCATTCTCTGCGACATCGACCTGCCGGAACTGTCGGGCCTGGAAATTCTGAGGAGCATCCCGGAAATCGGGCCGGCGTTCAGGGCCATTCCCTTCATCTTTCTGACCGCCTACGGACAGCGGGAGAACGTGATCGCGGCGCGGCGGCTCGGCTGCGACGAGTACATCGTGAAGCCGATCGACTTCGAGCTTCTCATCGAGACGATCCAGAACCGGATCGCCCGCAGCGCCGGCCGCGCGGTTCCGGTGTCGAACGTCCACCTGACCGACCGCGAGGTCGAGGTTCTGACATGGTCGGCGCGCGGGAAGTCCTCCACCGACATCGCCGTGCTGCTGAAGGTGAGCGAGCGCACCGTCAACTTCCACATCGACAACGCCATCCGCAAGCTGGATGTCGCCACCCGCATCCAGGCGGCGGTCAAGGCCGCGCTCCTTGGACTGATCGTTCCGTAGGGGGGCGATCCGGCGTCAGATGTCGAAGTTCACGGCCAGTGTGCCGGTCGCCTGCCGGTGGCGCAGCGCGTCGGACAGGGTGTGGTTGTCCAGCACGCCCGCCGTCGCGTCGCGCACCTGCACCATCAGCCAGCGCACCGAGCAGGTGGCCGGGTCCTGGCAATCCTCGCAGGGGCGGAAGGCGTATTTGCTGGCGCAGGGGATCGGGGCGAGATGGCCGTCGATCAGGCGGATGACCTCGCCGAAGGTGATGTCCGAGGCCGGGCGGGCCAGCCGGTAGCCGCCGCTCTTGCCGCGCTTGGCGAA
>JAEZID010000280.1 GCA_023416195.1 Pseudomonadota bacterium
TAACAAGATCGACACGGATTTCACGGATTGCGCCGCGGATTTCACGGATGGAATTGGAGAATGAACATCCGTGTCATCCGTGCTTAAATCCGTGAAATCCGTGTCAATGTTGTTCGCCGTCTTGCGGCCCGGGCCAATGCCAGCGTGACCACCACCTCCTACCTCGTCATCGGCGCCAGCCACCGGACCTGCTCGGGCGCGCTCCGCGACCGTCTGACGACGGAAGAGGCGGAGGTGCCCCTGATGCTCGGCCGCCTGCGCGACCTCGGCTTTACCCAGGCCGTCTGGCTCAGCACCTGCGACCGGGTGGAGGTCCAGGCGATCCACGAACGCCCCAGCGAGGCCGCGCTGGCCGTCGCGGACCTGCTGGCCGACCGCGCGGGCGTGCCGGAACCGGACCTCGCCGACCAGCTCTACACCCACACCGGCGCGGACGCGATCCGCCACCTGTTCGCGGTCGCCTGCTCGCTCGACAGCCAGATCGTCGGCGAACCCCACATCCTCGGCCAGTTGAAGGCGGCGCACCGCCACGCCGCCACCGCCGGCCTGACCGGCCCCGAGCTGGAAGCCGCCCTTCAGGCCGCCTACGCCGCCGCCAAGCGCGTGCGCAGCGAAACCCCCATCGCCGAGGGCGCGACCTCCCTCGTCGCCGCCGCCGTCCAGGTGGCCCGCGACCTGCACGGCGAACTGAAGCGCTGCTCCGGCCTGCTCCTGGGCCTCGGCGACATGGGCGCCCTGGTGTTGGACGGCCTGCGCGAGGCCGGCCTTGGCCGCCTGACCGTCGCCTCCCCGGTGGACCGCCGCGCCGAATCCGCCGCGCGCCGCCTGAACAGCCACTTCGTCCCCTGGGCCGATCTCGATTCCGCGCTGGCCGGCGCGGATATCGTGGTGACCGCGGCGGGTCTGGGGCGCTATATCCTTACCGTTCCGGCGATGGAGGCGGCGTTGAAGCGCCGCCGCCGCCGCCCGATGTTCGTGGTGGACGCGGCCATCCCGGCCGACGTGGACCCCGGCGTGGCCGTCCTGGACGAGGCCTTCGTCTACGACCTCGCCGATCTGGAGCGCGTGGCGCTGCAAGGCCGGGTCGGGCGCGAGGCCGCGACGCGGGCCGCCTGGGCCATCGTGGACGAGGCCCTGGCCGGTTTCGTCCGCACCCGCGCCGAACGCGCCGCCGTGCCCGCCGTGGCGGCGCTGCGGGCGCATTTTGAGACGGAGCGGCGGCGGCTCCTGGCCGAGCATGGCAGGCTGGACGCGCAGGCGGCCACGCGGCTGCTGGTCAACCGGCTGCTGCACCGCCCGTCGGAGGTGCTGCGCTCCCTGGCCGCCGAGGGCGACGGGGCGGGCCTGACCGAACGGGCGGCGGCCGAACGGCTGCTGCTGCGCCTGTTCGGGCTGGGTGACGAAGAAACGAGTGAGGACGAGCGACGTGAGCCTGGACGAGAAGTTCAATAAGGTCGTGGCCCGCCATGACGAGTTGCGCGATGCCCTGGCGGCGGGCACCACGGACCCTGGCGACTTCGCCCGGCTGTCGAAGGAATACGCCGAACTCACCCCCATCGCCGAGGCGATCGGCGAGCTGAAGAAGGCCAGGGCGGAGGCCGCCGACCTCGCCGGCATGATCGCCGACCCCGCCGCCGACGCCGAGATGAAGGCGCTGGCCGAGGAGGAGTTCCACGACCTCACCAAGCGCCTTCCCGACCTGGAGCGCCGCGTCCAGATCGCGCTGTTGCCCAAGGACGAGGCGGACGAGAAGAACGCCATCCTGGAGGTGCGCGCCGGCACCGGCGGCGACGAGGCCGCCCTGTTCGCCGCCGAGCTGTTCGAGATGTACCGCCGCTATTCGGCGCTGCACGGCTGGCGTTTCGAGACGATGGAGGTCAGCGAGACCGGCATCGGCGGCTACAAGGAGGCCATCGCCAACATCACCGGGCGCGGCGTGTTCGCCCGCCTGAAGTTCGAATCGGGCGTCCACCGCGTCCAGCGCGTTCCCGCGACCGAGACGCAGGGGCGCATCCACACCTCCGCCGCCACCGTCGCCGTGCTTCCCGAAGCCGAGGAGGTGGACATCCACATCGACGAAAAGGATCTGCGCATCGACGTGTTCCGCTCCAGCGGTCCCGGCGGCCAGTCGGTGAACACGACGGACAGCGCGGTGCGCATCACCCACCTGCCGACCGGCCTCGTGGTCAGCCAGCAGGACGAGAAGAGCCAGCACAAGAACAAGGCCAAGGCCCTGAAGGTGCTGCGCGCCCGCCTGTACGAGGCCGAACGCGCCGCCAAGGACGCGGTCCGCGCCGCCGACCGCAAGAATCAGGTCGGCTCCGGCGACCGGTCGGAGCGCATCCGCACCTACAACTTCCCGCAGGGCCGCGTGACCGACCACCGCATCAACCTGACGCTCTACAAGATCGACAAGGTGATGGCCGGCGAAGCCCTGGACGAGATGATCGACGCCCTGATCGCCGAGGACGAGGCCGCGCGGCTTTCGGAGTTGCAGTGACCTAATCCCCCTCTCCCGCCGAAGGCGGGGGAGGGTTGGGGAGGGGGCCGAGCGCGTCGCCGATCATGCGCGCCACACCCTCGGGATTGCTCAGCACATCGTTGTTCCAGAACCGCAGAACGCGCCAGCCAAGCGTCTGCAAATGCCCGTCCCGCGCGGCATCGTAACCGGAGTCGGCATGCTGCCCACCATCCGCCTCGACCACCAGCATCGCCTCGACGCAGGCGAAATCCGCAATGTAGGGCGGAATGGCGTGCTGCCGCCGAAAGTACCAGCCGCCGATCTGCCGGCGGCGCAGGATGGACCAAAGCCTGCGCTCGGCGTCGGTCGGCTCCCGCCGCATGCTGCGGGCGCGATGCTTAAGTTTCAAATCTCTGGCCAAGGCACGCTCCTGTACGCACACCCCCTCCCTAACCCTCCCCCGCTGCGCGGGAGTGGGGACAAAGCGACGCAGCACCCAATCTCCCTCTCCCGCGCAGCGGGGGAGGGTCGGGGAGGGGGCAAATGACGCTGCGCCAACTCCGCCGCCTCGCCGAGTCCCGCCTTGCGGCCGCCGGCATCGACACGCCGGACCTGGACGCGCGCCTGCTGATCGAGCACGCGCTGGGCCTCACCCGCGAGGATCTCTTCACCAGGGCCAACGACCCGGTCCCCGAACCCGACGCCGCCCGCCTGCTCGCCCTGATCGACCGCCGCGTGGCGCACGAGCCGGTCGGCCGCATCCTCGGCCATCGGGAATTCTGGACCCTCGACCTCGCCCTCAACGCCGACACGCTGGAACCGCGCCCGGACACCGAAACGGTGGTCGAGGCCGTGTTGAAGGACATTCCGGACCACCGGTCGCCGCTGCGCATTCTCGACCTCGGCACCGGGACCGGCTGCATCCTGCTGGCCCTGCTCGCCGAGCTGCCGAACGCGACCGGCCTGGGTGTGGACCTCAGCCCGAACGCGGTCGCCGCCGCCGCCGCCAACGCGGCGCGCAACGGCCTTGCCGGCCGCGCCCGCTTCCAGACCGGCGACTGGGGCGACGGCCTGACCGAGCGGTTCGACGTGGTCGTCTCCAACCCGCCCTACATCCCCAGCGCCGAGATCGCCGCCCTTGCCCCGGAGGTGCGGGAGCATGACCCGCTCCGCGCGCTGGACGGCGGGGCGGACGGGCTCGACCCCTACCGGATCATCGCGGGCCAACTGCCAAGCCTCCTCTCCCCCGGCGGAATCGCCGCGCTGGAGGTGGGGCAGGGGCAGGCGGGCGACGTGGCGCGGCTGCTCGCCGCAGCCGGCATCGCCGTCACTGGTATTTTCCGCGACCTCGGCGGCGTGGAACGATGCGTCCGGGGGCGGAACGATCGTTGAAACCGGGGTATCCCCCAAAAAAAAGGTTGGATTGCCCCGCCGTCCCCATTAGGGTGACCGTACGACGGCGATCCCAGGGTTACCGGAGACTCTGAACCTTTGGGCAGAGAACCGCTTGACCAGCCGATATATTGGGCGGGCACGTCGTTTGATCCCCGCGACCCATCCGTGGACCTTTTCCACGGCGGGCCCGGTGGCCGGGACGGCCGCCGGAGCGATCCGGGGAATGCGCTTCTCTTAGATGGGGCCTTAAGAGCCGAATGAGACAAGGACCGAACTCCAGGCGCTCGCGCGGTCGGGGCAACGGCGGCGGCGGCAGCGGTGGTGGAGGCGGCGGCGGTGGCGGCGGCGGTGGCAACAACCGTCGTCAGAACGTCCCGCTGCGTCACCAGACCTTCGACAGCAACGGCCCGGACGTGCGCATCCGCGGCAACGCGTGGCAGGTCCACGAAAAGTATCTGGCGCTGGCGCGCGACGCGGCGTCGTCGGGCGACCGCGTCCAGTCGGAAAACTATCTGCAGCATGCGGAACACTATTTCCGCATCATCAGCCAGATCCAGGAATCCGAGAACCGCCAGCGCGGCGGCGTGGGCGGCAACGGCCAGGGCCAGCCGCAGAGCGCCGGTTCGTCGGTTGAGGATGACGTGGCTGGCGAGGCCGGCGACGAGTCGGACGGTGCCGACGAGCGCGCAGCGCTCAACGCCTAGGGCGAGCGCGCAGCGCTCAACGCTTAAAATGAGCGCGCGGCGCTCAACGCTTAAACGTTAAGCGTCGTTCGTCGAGGACAGCGCGACCGGGTCGCCCAGCGTGACCCGGCCGCCCTCGACCACGCGGGCGTAGACGCCGCATTGGGTGTGGTCGTAACCGCGTTCCAGAATCGGAAGCATGTTCAGGTCGCGCGTACCGGTGGCGGGGTTCACCTCGCAGGCCGGGCGGCATTCCGTGTGGTCGCAGATGCGCAGCGTGGCGCCGCCGACCCGCAGCAGGCCGCCGATCCACTGGCGTTCCACCCACGGTTCCAGCCCGTCGATCATCAGGTTGGCGCGGAATCGGCGCGGATCGACCGGCTGCTTGGCCACCCGCTCCTCCAGATCGCGCACGCTGGCGAGATTCAGGATGGAGATCGCCGCCTCTTCCCGATCGGTGAAGGCGAAGCCTTTGGCCTCGGTCAGCTTCGGCAGGCCGGGCGCGGCCCCCGCCAGATAGGCGGCGAAGAACTGCTCGATCAGCATGCGCCCCATCGGCTGGTCCAGCCGCCCGCGCGAGACCTGCTTGCCCGCGCGCCGGATGATCAGCGATTGGGTCGCCTCGTCGAACTCGGTGTCGAGCAGCGCCAGCTTCTCGTTCCGGTCCAGCGTGAAGAAATCCTCGTTGGGCCGCCAGCCCTCGAAATCCGGCACCAGCGCCGCCGGCCCGTGCAGCAGGCCGAAACGCCGGTCGAACGGCAGCGATTGCCCGCTGGAAAGCTCCACGGCGGGCAGGTCTTGGCCGCTCAGCCCCTTGACGGGATAGCGGCGGATGGCGGCGACGGTCGCATTCATTGCAGTGCACAATGCTGGCACCGGCTCGATCCTGTCAACCGGTGCGAACGGAAACCGTCACCAGCGTTCGGCGGGGGGCTGCCGGCCCAGGAACTCCTCCAGCCGCCGCCGCGTCGCCGGGGACAGGTCGTCCGGCAGCCGGTCGAGCCGGAAGAAGCGCGCCTCCAGGATTTCCAGCCCGTCCGCCTTGGGCGTGCCCGACCAGGACTTGGCGATGAAGACGGCCACATGGTCGCTCGCCCCGTGACGGAAGCGGGCGTACATGCCCAGCGGCTGCGGGTCGGCCTCGACGCTGATGCCGACCTCCTCGCGCACCTCGCGGCGCATGGCCTCGACCAGCGTCTCGCCCTTGCCGACACCGCCGCCGGGGAAGTGCCAGCCGCCGATGTAGGAATGGCGGATCAGCAGCACGCGCCGGGTTCCATCCCCCGACTCGTCCAAAATGATGGCCCGAACCCCCATGGTCAGCGGGCGCGCGACCCAATGCCACAGGTTGCGGGCGTGCCAGGCGAGGCGGAACAGGGGAGCGGCGAGGGTCGGCGGCACGGTCGGGCGGCGGGTCGTGATGTCGATGGCCGTCATGAAGCGGTTCCGCTGTGGAGCATAAGCTGTCAGGGTATAGCTGGCGGGGCGTAAGGCCGAGCCTCGCGGCCGGACGTCCGGAACCCTAGCCGCTCGCGCACCTCTTGCGATAGACGCGCATTCGGCGCATGCGGGGCGGAAGGCTTAGCCTCGGCGGCGGTCACATCCTCCAATAACCACGCGACAACGGTGGTCTTGCAACGGTTCCGAGCTATACCACATCTACACGGACACAGCATCCTTGCGGATCGCACATCTCACGTGGATCGGGCTGACCGGGCTGCCTGGCGGACGGTCGGCCATGAAAGGGAGCACATCATGGATTTCGAAAAGTACACCGAGCGCAGCCGTGGCTTCGTGCAGGCGGCGCAGACTCTGGCGTTGCGCCGCGGGCACCAGAGGCTCACCCCCGAACATCTGCTGGAGACCCTTCTGGACGACAAGGAAGGTCTGGCCGCCAACCTGATCCGCGCGGCCGGCGGCGACCCGGCGCTGGCCCTGTCCGGCGTGGACGCCGAACTGGACAAACAGCCGAAGGTGGAAGGCAGCGG
>JAEZID010000326.1 GCA_023416195.1 Pseudomonadota bacterium
ATTTCGAGTTCGGCGGCTTCGCGCTGGCCCACAACGGCAACCTGACCAACGCGCAGACCCTGCGCCGCCAGCTGGTCCGCCGCGGCTGCCTGTTCCAGTCCACCACCGACACCGAGGTGATCGTCCATCTGATGGCGATCGCGCGCGGCGGTTCGCCCGTCGATCGCCTGATCGAGGCGGTGCGGCAGGTCGAGGGCGCCTTCTCGCTGGTCGCGCTGACCTCCAACAACGTGATCGGCGTGCGCGACCCGCTGGGCGTCCGTCCGCTGGTGCTGGGCAAGCTGGGCGACACGCACATCCTGACCAGCGAGACCTGCGCGCTGGACATCGTCGGCGCCGAATATGTCCGCGACGTCGAGCCGGGCGAGATGATCGTGCTGGACGAAGCCGGCGTGCACAGCCTGCGCCCGTTCCAGCCGCAGGGCCGCCGCTTCTGCATCTTCGAGTACATCTACTTCGCGCGGCCGGACAGCGTGATGGAGGGCAACTCCGTCTACAACGCGCGCCAGCGCATCGGCGCGGAGCTGGCCCGTGAGTCGGGCATCGAGGCCGACGTGGTCGTGCCGGTGCCGGACAGCGGCGTGCCGGCGGCCCTCGGCTACGCCACCCAGAGCGGCGTGCCGTTCGAGCTGGGCATCATCCGCAACCACTATGTCGGCCGCACCTTCATCGAACCGACCGACCAGATCCGCCATCTCGGCGTCAAGCTGAAGCACAACGCCAACCGCGCCATGATCGAGGGCAAGCGGGTGGTGCTGGTGGACGACAGCATCGTGCGCGGCACGACCTCGAAGAAGATCGTGGAGATGGTGCGCTCGGCCGGGGCGAAGGAGGTGCACATGCGCATTTCCAGCCCGCCGACCTCGCACCCCTGCTTCTACGGCATCGACACGCCGGAGCAGAGCAAGCTGCTCGCCCACCGCATGTCGGTGGAGGAGATGCGCGACTTCATCCAGGCCGACAGCCTCGCCTTCATCTCGCTGGACGGTCTCTACCGGGCCATGGGCGAGGCGAAGCGCGACCCGAACAACCTGCGCTTCTGCGACGCCTGCTTCACCGGCGAATACCCGATCCAGCTGACCGACGCGCTGGACAGCCCGCCGACCGAGGCGAACGTCCGCATCCGCGCGTGAGTTAAGCCCTTCCCCCCCCCTGGGGAGAAGGGTTGGGATGAGGGGGCGGCCGACAGGCCGGAAAGTCCTGTGCGCGCCAGCGTTTCCCCCTCACACTGACCCTCTCCCCAGGGGGGAGAGGGGATCCGCGAATCATCCACCCCCAGATCGAGCCCGCCCCATGTCCCGTCTTTCCGGCCGCATCGCCCTCATCACCGGCGCATCGCGCGGCATCGGCGCCGCCGTCGCCAAGCGCTTCGCCGCCGAGGGCGCCCACGTCATCCTGACCGCCCGCACCGTCGGCGGCCTGGAGGAGACCGACGACGCGATCCAGAAGGCGACGGGAAAGAACGCCACGCTCGTCCCGCTCGACTTGCGGCAGTTCGACAAGATCGACCAGCTCGGCTATTCGATCTTCGAGCGGTTCGGGAAGCTGGACATCCTGGTCGGCAACGCCGGCGCGCTGGAGGCCCTGGGCCCCGTCGCGCAGTATGATCCGAAGCTGTGGCAGCGGGTGATGGACGTGAACGTCACGGCCAACTACCGCCTGATCCGCTCCTTCGACCGGCTGCTGCGCGCGTCGGACGCCGGGCGCGCGATCTTCGTGACCTCCGGCGCGGCCAGCGCTCCGTACCCGTACTGGAGCCCGTACGGCGCCAGCAAGGCGGCGCTGGACATGATGGTGAAGACCTACGCGATGGAAATCGCCAAGTCGAACCTGCGCGTGAACCTGATCGACCCCGGCGTGGTCGCCACCAAGCTGCGCATGCAGGCATTCCCCGGCGAGGACCAGAACACCCTGGCCCAGCCGGACGACGTCACCGAGCGTTTCGTCGAACTGGCCGAGCCAGCCTGCACCCGCCACGGCGAGGTCGTGTCGGCCCAGTAAGGGAAGCCGCCAAGGGCGCTGTCAGTTGACCAGGGGAACGCGGGCGCGGCCGGTCGCGTAGCGCAGGTCGCTTGGGAAGAAGCCGGTGAAGGCGGCGGACGGCCAGTCGTAGCGGGCCTCCACCGCGACATAGGAGACCCCGCCGGACACGTCCCGTTCCACCTCCACCGTCAGGCTCTTCTGGTCGAGGGTGGAGGCGCGGTCCCGCGCGCGCTTGGTGATCGCCGCGTCGTCGCCCCCGGACACCATGGCGTAGCGCGCGGCCTCCTCCACGGCGAACTGCACCGTGCTGCGCACCCAATAGAAGCGCGCGAATTCGATGCTGGTAAAGACCAGAACGAAGAACAGCGGCAGGATGACGGCGAACTCGACGGCGGTCGCGCCGTCGCGCGCGCGGAAAAGCCGGATCATGACGCCCCCTTTCTTCACGACGCCCGCAGAACGGCCTGCTTTTGCAGCAGGATTTCGCCGGGAACGCCGGGATAGGGAAAGATCGTCCGGTAGGGCTGCGACACCGACACCGAAACGAAGGTGAACAGCGGACCGTCCGGGCAGGAATCGGTGCAGTCCGCCGCTTCGCCGCTCGGGCATTCGCAGAAGGTGGCCGTTTCGACCGCCGCTTCGGCGGACAGGCCGCCGCCGCCCAACGCCGTCGCCCTGACGCCGGCGATGTCGGTCGGCCGCGCGCGCGCGTACTGCACCCCGGCGCGCGCCGCCGACGCCAGCGACATGTCGTCGTAAACCGCGCGCCCGAGATCGATGGCGACGGCGAAGACGGCGATCAGGATGGGGACGGTCAGGGCGAACTCCACCCCGGCCGCCCCCCGGCGGTCGCGCCAGAAACGGCGCGCATGGTCTTTGATCGTCGGCGGGAACATCGGCATGGCCTGCCTCACTCGCTGAGCCGCGTCATGCCCATCCGGATCGGCCGTTCGCCCCGGTCGCCGCAATGGTCGGCGCCCAGCGCCGCCGTGCCGGTGAAGGTCACCGTCCGCGCCACGACCTGGACGCAGGCCGCCGCGGCCGTGGCGTTGTTGCCGGCCCAATCGACATCCTGAACCGGGAAATACATCGCCCCTTTCAGGCTCATCGCGGCGGTGCCGTTGAAGACGTTCCGTTCCCCCTCCCGCGCGCGGCGGTCCTGATAGAAGACGAGGCCACGGAACCGGTCGTCGGGATCGGACGGCGCCCGCAGGTCGATGCTGGTGTTGCCGTTGATGCGGACGATTCCGATGTTGTTGCCATGCGAGGCGCGGGTCGTCAGGACGAAGGTGACGCCATCCGTCGCCTTGTCGTAATCGCCGCTGATGGTGCCGCCGGACATCGTCAGATCGCCATCGACGATGTAATAGGTGCCCGGCTTCAGCGTGACCTTGGCCTTGCCGGAAATCGACAGGCCGCCGCAGTAGACGCCCGGCTCCAACGTCTTGTCCTTGTTGACCTTCAGGCCGTTCTGGAAGGTGCAGGCGGGGACCGTGCCGACCTGGACGCCGGCGTAGGGGTCGGCGAGCACCGCCCCACGGGTGGTGGCAGGCTCGGCCAGCCGCACGTTCACGCTTCCCGACTGGGAAATCCCGCCGGCCGTCCACAGGGACCGCGCGGTGACGCTGACGTTGCCGCTCAGGTCGATGGCGGTGGAACTCACCGAGTTGGCCGCCAGAAGGCAGCCCTTCATCGCGACGTCGGCGGTGCCGCGCCCCTTGATGGCCCCTGCCGCCTGCGGGGACAGCGCCAGCACGCAGGCTTGCCCGCCATTGGCGATGGACACCACCGCGCGCGCCGAGATCACCGGATCGTGGTCGAGGAACAGGCTGGCGAACAGCAGTTCCCGGCGCTCGTGAACGATGGCTTCCACCGCGTTGGCGTTGCCGGCCATGGCGCCGAGGGTGGGCGGTATGTTGATCTCGACCGCCCCGTCGTCCATGGCCTTGGCGAGACCGTTGCGCATCGCTTCCCGCTGCGCCACGGGAAGCGCCGAATCCGCGCTGCCGCGCGCCCGCTCAAGCGCCGCCGCCAGGGCCGCCGCGTCGGCGGCGGTCTGCAACTGCCGGCGCGCCGCGTACCAGGAGCCGTATTCGA
>JAEZID010000427.1 GCA_023416195.1 Pseudomonadota bacterium
CCCCCCCCCCCCCCCCCCCCCCCCCCCCCCCCCCCCCCCCCCCCCCCCCCCCCCCCCCCCCCCCCCCCCCCCCCCCCCCCCCCCCCCCCCCCCCCCCCCCCCCCCCTTGGGTCATGGTGTCTTGGGAGCTTGTCGCGGTGGGCCCCCATCCCGGCCTTCCCCCACTGGGTGGGGGATGGTGTTTAAGCCCTCCCCCGCCGAAGGTGGGGGTGGGTTTGGGTGGGGGCCGGATGCGGGCGCTTTACGGCTGATACGCCTTCACCGGAAGCTGGCCGTTTATGATCTGCTGCTTGGCCTCCTCGACCTTCTTTTCCATGTCGGCGGTGACGAGCTTGCGGTTGCTCTCGTCCAGCGCGTAGCCGACGCCGTCCTCCTTCAAACCGACGAGGCGGTGGCCGGGCTTCCAGCTGCCGTCCTTGGCGGTCTTGAAGCAGTCGTAGACGGTCACGTCCACGCGCTTGACCATGGAGGTCAGGATCTTGCCCGGATGGATCCAGTTCTGGTTGCTGTCCACGCCGATGCCGAGCCTGCCGGCGTCCGCCGCCGCCTGAAGCACGCCGAGGCCGGTGGCGCCCGCCGCCGCGAAGACGATGTCGGCGCCGCGCCCGAACTGGCTCTTGGCCAGTTCCGCCCCGCGCGTCGGGTCATTCCAGGCGGCCGGGGTGGTGCCGGTCATGTTGGCGAAGACCTCGCCGTCGGCCCTGACGTGCTTCACGCCCTGTTCGTAGCCGGTCAGGAAGTTGCGGATCAACGGGATGTCCATGCCGCCGACGAAGCCGACCTTGCCGGTCTTCGACGCCAGCGCCGCCAGCATGCCGACGAGGAAGGAGCCCTCATGCTCCTTGAAGGTCACGGACTGGACGTTGGGCCGTTCCAGCTTGTCGTCGATCAGGCAGAATTTGGTGTCGGGGAATTCGCGCGAGACCTTGTCCACGGCGGCGGTCTGGGCGAAGCCGACCGCCGCGATCACCGAAGCGCCGCGCCGCGCCATGTTGCGCAGGGCCTGTTCGCGCTGGCTGGCGTTGGTCACCTCGAAGTCGCGGTAGGCGATGCCGGTTTCCTTCTTGAAGCGCTCCGCCCCGTTGTAGGCGGCCTCGTTGAAGGATTTGTCGAACTTGCCGCCCTGGTCGAAGACGACGGCGGGGACGAAGTCCCCAGCGGCCAGAGCGGGGGCGGCCAAAGCGGGAGCCGCCAGCGACAACGACACGGCCATCATCGTCAGGATGCGCTTCATCATCGTCGACTTCCCTTCCCTGTTCTTCTTGCTGCCCGCTTCTTTCGGAACTGACGCGCAGGATAGCCGGTCGCCCCACCGCACAACAGGGGAATTGCCGCTGCGTCCCACACGCCATCGTACCGTTCGAACGCAGCAAATCCGCCGTTGGCCGGTTGACGCAGGGGCGGAGGACGGCTATCACGCCGGCCGGTCGCGAACGGAAAACACCGCGCATCGGCACGCGGACGCCCGCACAAAGGCGTTTCGCCGCCGCCGGGCAGGCGTCATACTCCGATCGGATTGATACGCTTTAAAAGGAGCGCTGGACGGTGCATGGGCTGGTGGTGCTGCTGCAGGGCATCGTCCTTGGGATCGCCATCGCCGCGCCGGTCGGGCCGATCGGGCTGCTGTGCATCCGGCGCACGCTTCAGCACGGCCCCCTGATGGGCTTCTTCACCGGCTTCGGCGCGGCGGTCGCCGACACCATCTACGGCGGAATCGCGGCCTTCGGCGTCTCGGCCGCGCTGGATTTCCTGCAAGGGCACGAGATCGCCTTCCAGCTGATCGGCGGCATCTTCCTGATCGCCGTGGCGATCCGCACCTTCCGCCAGAAGCCGGAGGAGGAGGAGCGCGAGGCCGCGGCCGCCCCCGACACGCCGTCCTTCCTCGGCGGCTTCATGACCGGGCTGTCGCTGACGCTGACCAACCCGGCGACCATCATGGCCTTCATCGCCATCTTCGCCGGCTTCGGGCTGGGCGGAAACCTGGGAAAGATCGACGCCAGCACGCTGGTGGCCGGCGTCTTCATCGGCGCGTCGCTGTGGTGGATGGCCCTCTCGGCCGGCGTCGCCGCCGTGCGCCACCGCATCTCCGACGAGCGGCTGACGCTGCTCAATCACTGCACGGGCGTGGCGCTGGCCGCATTCGGCATCTGGGCGCTGGGGATGGCCTTCACGGGGATGGCCGGCTGGGCGATGGGGTGATGAGGCCCCCGCGCGCCAACCGCTCCCGGCGGATGGTGCGGAAATGCTGGATCAGGCGGAAGACGTAGAGGCCGACCAGCACGACCAGAAGCCCCACCGTGACATAGCCGACCAGCCGGTGCGCGAAGGGCCAGGTGGACAGCATGTAGCCGGTCCAGGCCAGCACCCCCGTCCACAGGATCGAACCGAGCCCCGAATAGACGCAATAGAGCGGGATCGACATCCGGCAGGCGCCCGCCGGGATGGAGATCAGCGTGCGCACGCCCGGCACCGGCTGGGTCAGGAAGACGGCGAGGCCGCCGCGCTTGGCGAACCAGTCGGTGCTGCGCCGGACCTTCTTCGGGTGGATGGTCAGCCAGTGGCCGTAACGCTTCAGAAAGGCCTCCAGCCGCTCGCGGCCGAGAAGGCGGCTCGGCAGGAACCAGACGAGCTGCCCGGCCAGCGAGCCGAGTCCGCCGGCGACGGCGATGCCGATCAGGCTGTATTCCCCGTGCGCGGCGCCGATTCCGGCCAGCGGGATCACCGATTCGGCGGGAATGGGCGGGATGACGCGCGCCAGCACCAGCAGCAGGAAGATGCCGATGTAGTCGAGCTGGTGCATCACATCCACCAGCCACTGCGTCAAGCCGCCGTCCATGGCCAACCGTCCCAGGTTCCCGTCCTTCGGGGAACACTCCGGCCGGTTGCGCGGTTCCGCCGGGGGCGGGAGAACGGTTCGCTCGGGAATGCACGGGTGACGGACGGATGCCCCAGTGCCGGGGGAAGGGTCGGGCATCCGTCCGTCGACCACCGCCCAGCCGGGGGGAATCGGGCGGTGTGGTCCGTCTGCTTCGGCTTGGCTCGCCAATGGGAAGCGGGCAAACCTTGCCGCAGCTGGCGCACACGGTCCAATCGATTGATCCGAAGATGTCGATAGGCGGACCCTATGCTTCACCCGGCGGTCGCGCGCAACGAAAAAGGCCGGACCGCAAAGGACGGTCCGGCCAGGATCACCAGAATGCATTTGCCGAGCGGGCGGAGAGACCGTGGATGGCCGGCCGCTCCGCGTGGAATGGGACGTTACTTGGCGGCGATGGTGATGGTCACGGTGTCGGAGTAGGTGCCGGCGATGGCGTTGCCGTTGGCGTCGAGCGACACGGTCAGCGGGACGTTCTTGGCGAACTGGGCGGTGGAACGGGTCACCGACAGGCCGCTGTTCAGGGTGTTGTTCTGCCCGTCGTAGCCGACCCGGTAGGCGACGCTGCCGCTGTTCTCGTTCTTCAGCACACCGCCGTTGGCCGAGCTGATCGAGATCGAATAGCCGGTGCCGCTGTTGCAGGTCTCCACCACCGTGCCGACCTGACGCGCGCTCTCGCCGCCGACGAGGTTCAGGGACTGGTTGAGGTCGGTCACCGCCACCGAGCAGTTCAGCGCGACGGTGCCGGACAGCTTCACCGTGCCGGTGGTCGCGGCAATCGCGGGCGCCGCGGCCGCGCCGGCCAGGGCGGCGGCGATCAGGGCGGTGCGGGCGATGGCGGCGATCTTCGACATGGCGATGGCTCCTTGGTGGGATGAGTTTCTTTTTCGGCTGAGGCGGGTGGGTTACCGCCCCGCCGCCCTTGTGAGATATTTGTATAAAATTTTAGGCGAATTTGGCAAGCAATTTTGACGAATGCGCGATGTCGCACCCCGATGTCGCAGGGGCGAAGGTGAAAAACCGGTTGTCGTCAGGGATTTGGGGTGAGCGCGCGAGGGTCGCGCCCCTCTCCCACCCGGGAGAGGGGTTGCGGATTCACGCGCCGGCCAGACGGGCGTCGTCGGAGGCGAGGTCGAATTGCAGGGCGGCAAGGCGGGCGTAGAGGCCGCCTTCGCGGACCAGATCGGCGTGACGGCCGGTGCCGACGACGCGGCCCTGCTCCATCACCACGATGCGGTCGGCGTCCAGCACCGTCGCCAGCCGGTGGGCGATGATCAGGGTCGTGCGGCCCTTCATCAGGCGGTCCAGCGCGTCCTGCACCATGCGTTCGCTCTCGGCGTCGAGCGCGCTGGTCGCCTCGTCCAGCAGGAGAACCGGTGGGTCGCGCAGGATGGCGCGGGCGATGGCGAGGCGCTGACGCTGGCCGCCGGACAGGCGCACGCCCTTTTCGCCGAGGAAGGTGTCGAATCCCTCGGGCAACGACTCCAGGAACTCCAGCGCGTGGGCGGCCTCGGCGGCGGCGCGGACCTCGGCGTCGGTGGCGTCGGGACGGCCGTAGCGGATGTTCTCCCAGGCGTTGGCGGAGAAGATCACCGGATCCTGCGAGACGAGGCCGAGGCGGCGGCGCACCTCCACCGGGTCGGCGTCGCGCACGTCCACGCCGTCCAGGCGGATCGAACCGGCCTGCGGATCGTAGAAGCGCAGGAGAAGCTGGAAAACCGTGGTCTTGCCCGCCCCCGAAGGACCGACCAGAGCCACCGTCTCACCCGGACGCACGTCGAGCGTGAAGCCCTCCAGCGCTGCGTCGTCGGGGCGCGAGGGATAGTGGAAGCGCACCTCCGCGAAGGACAGCGCGCCCCGCGGCGGCTCCGGCAGGGCGACCGGGCTGGCGGGCGCGCGGATCTCGGGCTTGGTGTCCAGCAGGTCGAACAGGCGTTCGGTGGCGCCGGCCGCGCGCTGGAGGTCGCCGATCACCTCGCTGATCGCGCCGACCGAGCCGGCCACGACCACCGAATAGATGACGAAGGCCGACAGTTCGCCCGCCGTCAGCCGGCCGGCCAGAACGTCGTGCCCGCCGATCCACAGGATGATGCCGACCGAACCGAACACCAGAACGATGACGATCACCGTCAGGATGGCGCGCACCCGCACCCGGCGGATCGCCGTGTCGAAGGCATCCTCCACCCGCGCGCCGAACAGGGTGCGGTCGATGGCCTCGTGGGTGTAGGCCTGCACGATGCGGATGGCGCCGAGCGTCTCCTCCACGAAGGACCCGACGTCGGCGACCTTGTCCTGGCTTGCCCGCGACAGGGCGCGCACGCGGCGACCGAACAGAACGATGGGGAAGACGACCAGCGGAACGACCAGGAACACGAGGCCCGTCATCTTCGGCGAGGTGACCAGAAGCATCGCCGTGCCGCCGAGGAACAGCAGCGTGTTGCGCAACGCGATGGAGACGGAGGAGCCGACGACCACCTGCAGCACCGTCGTGTCGGTGGTCAGGCGCGACAGGATCTCGCCGGTCTTGGTCGCCTCGAAAAAGCCGGGGGAGAGCGTGAGGATGTGGTCGTAGACGGCGCGGCGGACATCGGCCACCACCCGCTCCCCGATCCAGCTGACCAGATAGAAGCGCCCGTAGGTGGAGGCGGCCATCAGGACGATGACGCCCAGCAGCACCAGCAGCGCCCGGTCGAGCAGAGCCGCGTCGCCCGCCGCAAAGCCCTGGTCCACCAGAACCCGCAGCCCCTGCCCCAGCCCCAGCACCGTGCCGGCCGCGACGGTCAGCGCCACCGCCGCGCCGGCGATCTGCATCTTATAAGGAGCGAGGAACGGCGCCAGCCGGCGCAGCGGCGCCAGCTTGCGGCGGCGGGGCTCGGCCGAAGCCGTGTCCGAGGCGGTCTCGGTCGTTGAGGATTCGCGAAACACCGGAGGTCCTGTGCGGCTGAGATGGGGCTGCGACGTGGGCTAAAACGTGGCGGCGCACGGAAAGCTGGCATATAGCAAGGCGATCCGGCGCCAACAAGGCAAGCCCCGGTCCAAAGGCTGAGGAAGCGGGTTGCATCGCGCGGTCCGCTTTGCTATAGACGCCGCTCGCTTTGCAGGAACCCCGGCCATGAAGACTGACATCCATCCCGACTACCACGAAATCAACGTGGTGATGACCGACGGCAGCACGTTCAAGACCCGCTCCACCATGGGCAAGCCGGGCGATACGCTGCGCCTCGACATCGACCCGAAGTCGCACCCGGCCTGGACCGGCGTGCAGAAGCTGCTGGACACCGGCGGCCAGATCGCCAAGTTCAACAAGCGCTTCGCGAACTTCGGCCTGAAGTAATCGCTGCTTCTTTGCAAAACGAAAAAGGGCGTCCGGCCTGCCGGGCGCCCTTTTCGCGTTGATGCCTTTTTGTGCAGGCGCGGCCGCGATCAGCCCACGGCGGCCTGCCGCACGTCCTCGCGGACCATCTCGTCCAGGCGCGCGACGCGCATGTAGAGCTTGTGGCTGCGCTCCAGAAGGCTGCGCAGGCCGGCCGGCAGGGCATCGTTCTCGGGGCCGGAGGGATCGGTGCAGACGTCGCCGCCCGACAGGGCGAAATCGTCGCCGGCCGCCTGTTCGCGGGTGATCTCCCCGGCGTGGACGGCCTTTTGCGCCAGCAGCCAGGCCATGACCTGGGTGAGGCGGCTGGTCACCCGCATCGACTCGTAGGAAATCTGAAGACGGACGTGCGGGGGCAGCGCCCGGTGCTCCATCGCGTCGTGATAGGCGATGTAATTGCGCGCCTCGATCAGCAGCGCCATCGTCTCGTCATAGGTGCCATTGAAGAAGGTCGGTGAGTGCATCACGGCCGTGCCCCTCCCGCGGCCGAATGGCCCAACCTTGAGCCTCGCCGCAACTGATTAACAATGAGTGAGTGGGGGTGGTGCCACGAAAGAGCGCCCGCCGGGGCGGCGAAGGGTGTGGCATCGACCCTCTTGAACAGACCAAAAGCCTGACTATGTCTTGCGGTGCCGGCGGACGCCCGTATGGGGTGCGTCGGCGTTGCCGAAATGGGGATCGACGATTGCCGTGGTCCCCGAACGCTATATCGCTCGATTGGAGGATATGTCATGCGTACCTACGACCTTTCGCCTCTGTTCCGTTCGACCGTCGGGTTCGATCGCCTCTCGCGGCTCCTGGAGTCCGCGATGACCGGTGACGAGGCGGCTGCGTCCTACCCGCCCTACAACATCGAGAAGACTGGCGAGGACACCTACCGGATCACGATGGCCGTTGCCGGCTTCGGTCCGGAGGATCTGGAAATCACCGCTCAGCAGAACTCCCTGGTCGTCACAGGGAAAGCTAAGAAGGAGCAGGAGACCGGCCAATTCCTCTACCGGGGTATCGCCGGCCGCGCTTTCGAGCGCCGCTTCCAGCTTGCCGACTTCATCAAGGTGGGGAAGGCCGACCTCGTGAACGGGCTGCTGCACATCGATCTGGTGCGTGAAGTGCCGGAAACGATGAAGCCCCGGACCATCAAGATCGAGGCCGTCGGCTCGCAGCCGGCCCTGACCCAGCAGGCCGCGTGACGGCCGGGCTGGCAAGGGCCGATCGGTAGGGGCCGATCGGTAAGGGCCAAACTGTAGGGAAATGAACAACGGCGCTCCGGGAAACCGGAGCGCCGTTTCTGTCGGCTTTCTTGGACGGAGAAGCCCGCCGTATCAGGCACCAAGCCGCGCGGCGAGCGCGTCGATGGTGGCGTCGGGCGCCTCGGTCATGACCATGTGCCCGATGTTCGGCAGCACGACCACCTCCGCCCCCTTGATCCGCGCCGCCAGGGCGCGCCCGGCCTTGGCCGGAGTCATGCGGTCGGCGGCACCCAGAACGAACAGCGCCGGGCAGGACACGGCGGCGGCGGCCTCCGCCCCACGGTTGTAGGCGTTGCAGGCGCTGAGATCGACGCCGAGAACGCCGGGCCGGGCGCGCTGCATCAGCCGCCGCCCGCCGGGCAGCAGGGCGAGGCCGGGCGCCGTGCTGCCGCCGACATGGCCGCGCGGGCCGTGGCCCCAGCCGATCACAAGCTCGATGGAGGCCGGGTCGTTGAGCGCGGCGGCGGCCAGCAGGTCCGGATGCACCGGCATCGTCTCGGCCACGCCGAGCAGCGCCAGGGCCTCGACGCGGGCCGCGTGGCGCGACGCGGTGTCCAGTGCAACCAGCGCGCCCATGGAATGGCCGACCAGCGCGGCCTTCTCCGCCCCCACCGCGTCCAGCAGCGCGACGATCCAGTCCGCCAGTTCGGCGATGGAGACCAGCGGCACGCCGCCGGAACGCCCATGCCCCGGCAGGTCCACCGCCAGCACCGAGCGGCCGTGGTGGGCGAGGTAGCGGCTTTGCAGACTCCAAACGGTGTGATCCATGCCGGCGCCGTGGATCAGCACCACGGCCGGCTTGGCGAGATCGAAGGGCTGTCCGCCGGTGTGGGCGTAGACGCTCTGGCCGTTGACGGTCACTTCCATGGGTCGCCCCTCACCCCTTCGTCGCGGCGCGCAACGCCTGCCGCAGATCGTCGATCAGATCCTCGCAATCCTCCAGCCCGATGGACAGGCGGATCATGTCCTCGCCCACGCCGGACGCCTTCAGCGCCTCGGCGTCGAGCTGGGCGTGGGTCGTGCTGGCCGGGTGGATGACCAGCGACTTGGCGTCGCCGACGTTGGCGAGGTGCGAGAACAGCGACAGCTTCTCGATGAAGCGCCGTCCGGCCTCACGCCCCCCCTTGATGCCGAAGGAGATGATCGAGCCGGCGCCGTGCGGCAGAAGCTGCATGCACAGGCGGTGGTCGGGGTGGTCCACCAGTTCCGGATAGGTGACCCAGGCGACCGTGCCCTTCTCGGCGTAGGCCTCCGATTCGAGGAAGCCGACGACCTTGCGGGTGTTGTGGATGTGCCCCTTCATGCGCAGCGGCAGCGTTTCCACGCCCTGGAGGATCTGGAAGGCGTTCATCGGGCTCATGCAGGCGCCGAAGTCGCGCAGCCCCTCCGCGCGGGCGCGCATGACGAAGGCGGCCGGGCCGAACTCCTCCACGAAGTCGATGCCGTGATAGCCGGCGTAGGGCTCCGTCAGGGTCGGGAACTTGCCCGACGCTTCCCAGTCGAAGGTGCCGCCGTCGATGACGACTCCGCCGATGGCGACGCCATGCCCGGCCAGCCACTTGGTGCAGCTGTGCATGACGAGGTCGGCCCCGAAGGACAGCGGCTTGCACAGGTAGGGCGTCACGAAGGTGGCGTCCACCATCAGCGGCACGCCAGCCTCGTGCGCGATCCGCGAGACCTGGGGAATGTCCAGCACCTCAAGCCCCGGATTGCCCAGCACCTCGCCGAAGATCAGGCGCGTTTCCGGGCGGATCGCGGCGCGGAAGCCGTCGAGGTCGCGCGGGTTCACGAAGGTGGTCGTGATGCCGAACCGCGGCAGCGTGTAGGCCAGCAGATTGCGGCTGCCGCCGTAGATCGAGGAGGAGGCGACGATGTGCCCGCCCGCGTCCATCAGCGTCATGATCGCCAGCGTCAGGGCCGCCTGGCCGCTGGCCGTGCAGACCGCGCCGACGCCGCCTTCCAGGGCGGCCAGCCGCTCCTCCAGCACCGCCACGGTGGGGTTGGAGATTCGCGAGTAGATGTGCCCGGCGCGTTCCAGGTTGAACAGCGAGGCCGCGTGGTCCGTGTCGTTGAAGACGAAGGACGTCGATTGATAGATCGGCACGGCGCGGGCCCCCGTCGCCGGGTCGGGCCGCTGGCCCGCGTGCAGGCGCAGCGTGTCGAACTTGAGGAACTTGGCCTCGGCCATGACCTCCCCCTTATAAAGGACGAGGGCCGCCCGGTGGCGAGCGGCCCTCTGTTGTTTATGCGTTTTTTGCCTGCCCTGCTCAACTCGATGAGCTGAATCGGCGTGAGGGTATTAAGGGATGACGCGAACGTCAAGCGGCGCGGGACGCGTTCGCACGACCGCGAGAGGGGGTGGCGCGGCCATCGGTCGAATTCGGCAGCTTTTGTTTCGCATACTGCCGTATGATAGCCTGTCAGCCTATGCCGATGGCCTATGGCGATGGGATGGCCCATTAAGCATCCCAAGACTGCCCATTCCAGGAAACCCGCATGTTCCACTGGCTCAGCAACCTGTCGTTCGCAAAGAAGATCGCGCTGCCGATCGCCATTCTCGTCGCCGTCATCGGCGGGATCGTTTGGGAGGCGGGGACAGGCCTCAAGGACGTCACCGAGGCGTCGGAGGATGTCTCGGGCACGGTCGCGCGCCGGCTGCAAAAGGCGCTGGCGATGCAGGCGGCGGTCAACGACGCGTCGGTGAACGAGAAGAACGCCATCCTCGACAACGACCGCAAGTCCATCGAGGCGTTCAAGGCCCTCTACACGGAAAGCATGGCGGAAGCCCTCGCCCACGCCGACCAGTTGATCGCCATGGCGGATTCGCCGGAGCGCCGGGCGGTGAACCAGGAGATCAAGGAGCGGATCCGCGCCTATGACGCGATCGCGCAGCGGGTGCTGGCCCACGCGGTGGTCAACGAGAACGCGGAGGCGTTCCGGATTTCCAGCACCGAAGGCCGCGCGGCGCGGAGCAAGGTCGTCGAAGCCGTCGAAACGCGCGTGAAGACGAACGAGCGCGATATGGACGAGGCGACGCGGGCCGTGGCCGAACTGGCCGGCGACGTGCGCGCCACGATGCTGGCCGTCGCCGGCGCCGGCACGGTCGCCGCCCTGGCGCTGCTCGTCTGGCTCATCACCAGCTTCGTCATCCGTCCGCTGGCCGGCATGACCGGGGCGATGGAGCGGCTGGCGCGCGGCGACCTGGACACGGAGGTGTCCGGAACCGACCGCGCCGACGAGATCGGCACGCTGGCCCGCTCGCTTCAGGTCTTCAAGGACGCCGCCCTCGCCAACCGCCGGCACGAGCAGGAGCAGCGTGAGGAGCAGGTCCGCAAGGAGGAGCGCCAGCGGCGCATCGAGGGCTTCATCACCACCTTCGACCGCGCGGTGTCGAACGTCCTGAACGGCGTCGCCTCGGCCTCGACCCAGCTGAGCCAGACCGCCGAAAGCATGGCCGCGCTGGCCGAGCAGACCAACCGGCAGGCGACCGCCTCGGCCGCGGCGGCGGAGCAGACCTCGGCCCACGTCCAGACGGTGGCCTCGGCCGCCGAGGAGATGGGCGCCTCGATTCACGAGATCAGCCGTCAGGTCGCGACCTCCAACGAAATCGCCTCGCGGGCGGCGCGGCAGGCCCAGCAGACCACGGGGTCGGTGCGCAGCCTGGCCGACGCCGCCAACCGGATCGGCGAGGTGGTCAAGCTGATCCAGGACATCGCCGAGCAGACCAACCTGCTGGCGCTGAACGCCACTATCGAGGCGGCGCGGGCCGGCGAGGCGGGCAAGGGCTTCGCCGTCGTGGCGAGCGAGGTGAAGGCGCTGGCCAACCAGACCGGCAAGGCCACCGAGGAGATCGCCGCGCAGATCGCCGAGGTGCAGAACGCCACCCAGGGCACGGTGGGCGCCATCGACGGGATCGGCCAGACGATCACCTCGATCAACGAGATCGCCGCCGCCATCGCCGCCGCCATCGAGGAGCAGAACGCCACGACCGGCGAGATCACCCGCAACGTGCAGCAGGCCGCCCACGGCACCGAGGAGGTGAGCGCCAACATCGTGCAGGTGAGCCACGCCGCCACGCAGACCGGCTCCGCCGCCAATCAGGTGCTGAGCGCCTCCGGCGACCTGTCGCGTCAGGCGGAATCGCTGCGCCGCGAGGTGGAGAACTTCCTCGCCGACATCCGCGCGGCGTAACCGGAAAAGGGGCCGGAAAAGGAGCCAGAAAAGGGGATAGAGGCGGTCAAGCGGCGACCGCCTCCACCCCCACCATCGTTTCCTCGACCAGCCAGTCCACAACCTTCGCCAGGGCCTCCCAGCCGGTGGCGCCCTCCTCCAGCGCGGCGCGGTAGGTGGCGACCTGCCGGTGCGCGCTGGTGCCGCGCCGCAGGATGTCGCGGACACGCCCGACCTCGGCGACGCAGCCGAAATGCTCCGCGTCCTCTCGGGTCAGGTCGATCAGTTCCTCCATCAGGTCGGCGCAGGGCACGATCCGGCCGCGCCCGAAGTCCACCAGCCCGTCGTCGAGGCCATAGCGCTGGGCGCGCCAGCGGTTCTCCTCGATCAGCAGGTTCTTGTAGGGGCGCCACGTCACGTTCTTCAGCTTCAGCCGCCACAGCATGCGCAGCAGGCACTGGTAGAGCGCCGCCACGGTCACCGCGTCGTCCAGCCGCGTGCAGATGTCGGTGATGCGCATTTCCAGCGTCGGGAAACGCGAGGACGGGCGGATGTCCCACCACAGCTTGCTGGCGTCCTCGATGATGCCGGCGTCCACCAGCACGTTCACCTGCTGCTGATACTCGCCGAAGCTCTGGAACGAATCGGGCATGCCGGTGCGCGGCAGCTCGTTCCACACCGACAGGCGGTAGGATTTGCGCTCCATATCCCGCCCCCGCCAGAAAGGCGAGGAGGTGGACAGGGCCAGCAGGTGCGGCAGGAAATACCGGACCTGATTCATCAGGTCGATGCGCAGGTCGTCGTCCTCGATCCCGACATGGACATGCATGCCGCAGATCATCAGGCGGCGGGCCGGCGCGCCGAGGTCGCGCGCCAGCATGTTGTAGCGGTCGCGGTTGGTGTGCTTCTGCGGCTCCCACGCGGCGAAGGGGTGGGTGGAAGCGGCGATGGGCGCCAGATTGTGCCGGTTCGCCACGCCGGCCACGGTGGCGCGCAAGGCCGCCAGTTCGGCCCGCGCCTCCTGGATCGTGGCGCAGACCGGGGTGCCGACCTCGATCTGGCAGCGCAGGAATTCCGGATGAATGCGGCCCGGCGCCACCTCCTGGCAGGCGACCAGCATCTCCTCCGGCGGGTTCTGCGCGATGTCCCGCGTGTTGCGGTCGACCAGCAGGTATTCTTCCTCAAGCCCCAGGGTGAAGGCCGGTTCCATGACTCATCGCTCCCGCGGGTAAAGCTCGATCCGGTACAGGGTCGGGTCGGCGAGGATCGGCTCCAGCGCGTCGCCCAGCACCCCAGCCCACAGGGCGATGCCCTCGGCGACGGCGATGAGGTCCTGGCGGACTTCGATCAGCACGTTGGGCAGGCCGGCGGGGGTGGCGTGCGTCTCCACCGTGCCCCCCGTCGTGTTACGCCCCGAATAGGGTTCGTTGTCGCCGACGCACCACCGCCCGTCGGCGCGCAGGCGCTCGATCAGCGGCAGCGGAATGCGCGGATCGCGATCCCACAGAACGCCGACGTGCCAGGGCCGAGCCACGCCGCGCATCATCGGCGTGAAACTGTGGATGGAGACCATGGCCGGCACCTGCCCGCGCGCACGCCTTTTGGCAACCTCGGCGGCGACGGCGGCGTGATAGGGCGTGAAGATGGCCTCCACCCTCCGCTGCTCCTCCGCCGCGTCGAGCGCGCGGTTGCCGGGAATGATCACATCGTCGCTGACGACCGGAATGGCCGTCGGGTCGTCGAGCGCCCGGTTGGGATCGATGACCAGCCGCGAATAGCCGGACAGCACCGCCGTCGCACCGAACCGCGCCGCCAGCCGCTTCGTCACCTCCGCCGCGCCGATGTCGTAGGCGATGTGGCGGCACAGCTGCTCCTCGGTCAGGCCGAGCTGGTCGAGCGCCTTGGGTACGGCCCGCGTGGCGTGGTCGCAGACCAGCAGCAGCGCGCTTTCCGAATCCGGGTTCAGCACCGTGACCGGAGGCGGGTCGTCGGGGCCGAGCAGCGGCGGCGGCGGCGCGGCACGCGGCGGCGTGGGAGCGGTCACCGGGCGTCGATGTTCAGCCGGATTGGGCTCGGCCGGCTGGCAGGGAGAGTGCGGCGTCATTGTCGGGCAGTATCGCAGGGGATGGGATGAACCGGAAGCTCCGCCAAACGTGGTATAACTACCAAAAATTTGTTAGGATTTTTCGCGCACAACGGCGGAGAGGATGATGCTGAAACAGATTCGAGCCCTTTTGTTCTTACTTCTTCTTCCGCTTTCCGCCTGCGGTCCCATTTACGAAACGCAATACACGATGGTGCCGCCCAAGACCGCTGAGGGGCGGATGTGCATCATGAACTGCCAGCAGGGCCGCAACCTCTGCCGCCAGGGCTGCAAGATCGACGAACGGAGCTGCAAAGCCGACGCGCGGGCACGGGCGGAGGATGACTATCGCGCCTACGCCCACGCCCAGCGGGTGGAGAAGAAGCCAATCAAGAAGACCCCCCGCGACTTCGAGTACGCCTACCACTGCAGCACCAGTCGTTGCGATCAGGAATGCGACACCGACCACCGTCAGTGCTACATCGATTGTGGCGGACAGGTGATCGCCCGCACGGTGTGCACCAGCGGCTGCGACCAGATTCCGCCCAAGCAGACGGAGGCGGCCCCGCCCGCTCCGACGTCGACTCCGTCCAAGGCCAAAGGCGCCTCGTCCTAGGAAGCGCCGTGCCAGCCGGGGCAGCGCGTCGAGGCCTACTCGGACGGCGAATGGTACGAAGCCGTCGTCATGGGTCCCCCGCGCCCGGCTGGCCGCTGCCCGATCCATTACGAGGGTTACGGCGACGAGGAGGACGAGACCGTCCCGCCGAAAAACCTGCGCCCCTTGTCGTAGAAAGACCGCCGCAGCGCGCGTTTGCAGACGAGCCATGCGGCCGGCGGCCATGGCGCGCGATGGTTGCGCCCGCTATAACGCGGGTATGCTCGACGACGCCGCCCTCTCCCCCGCCACCCGCATCGACCGCGCGCAACGCATCGCGCTGATCGCGCTGCTGACCGGGGCTCTGGGCATCGCCTTCGCGCCGATCTTCGTCCGCCTGTCGGAGTTGGGGCCGGTCGCCACGGCCTTCTGGCGGCTGGGCTTTTCTGTGCCGGTCCTGTGGCTGTGGATGGCGCTGGAGCCGAAGGGCGCCGGGCGCGCGCGCCGGCCGTCGTCGCTGTCCGACTGCGGGCGCCTGACCGCCGCCGGCCTGTTCTTCGCGGGTGATCTCGCGGTGTGGCACTGGTCGATCAAGTACACGTCGGTCGCCAACGCCACCCTGCTCGCCAACTTCGCGCCGATCTTCGTGACGCTGGTCTCCTGGCTGGTCTTCAAGGAGCGCTTCACGCGCACCTTCGTTCTGGGCCTCGCGCTGGCGCTGGGCGGCGCGGTGGTGCTGATGGGGCGCAGCCTTCAGCTCAGCCCCGACCACCTGTTCGGCGACGCGCTGGGCCTGCTGACGGCGGTGTTCTACGGCGGCTACATCCTGTCGGTCGGGCGGCTGCGCGCCGAATTCTCGACCGCCACCATTATGACCTGGAGCGGCGTCGTCACCGGCGCCGCGCTTCTGCCCCTCGCGCTGTTGTCGGGAGAGAGCCTGATCGCGAGCACGGCGACCGGCTGGGCGGTGCTGCTGGGGCTGGCGCTGGTCAGCCACGCGGGTGGGCAGAGCCTGATCGCCTACGCGCTGGCGCATCTGCCGGCCGCCTTTTCCTCGGTCAGCCTGCTGCTCCAACCGGCGGCGGCGGCTGTGCTGGCCTGGGTGTTTCTGGGCGAACCGCTGGGCGCCTTGCAGGCGGTCGGGGCGGCGATCGTCCTGACCGGCATCCTGCTGGCGCGCCGGGGAAGCCGATAACTGATACCGAGGGCGTTTGATATCTTCCATCAAACGCCTTCGGTTCAAACCCGGCAGCGCATGGCGCAGCCATGTGCGAGAGGGGCATACGGCCGGCCGAAACATGAATCCTTCATGCGCCGGCCGTTTGACGACCCGGTTGACGCCCGTGCGGCGGCCGGGTACGACCTATGACTGATTGCTTATGAAGGGGACTCCTCCGTGTCCGAAGCCGAAGAATCCCTCCATGTCCCCGCCTCCTCGCAGCGCATCTCCGAGTGGGTGGCGCAACAGCTTCTTGAACGCATCGCGCGTGGCGAACTGGTGCCGGGCGAGCGCCTTCCGGGCGAACGGCAACTGGCCGAACAGCTCCACGTCAGCCGCGTGTCCGTCCGCGCGGCCTTGCAGAAGCTGAAGACCCAAGGCTTCCTCACCGCCGTCCAGGGCGGCGGCACCCGCGTGGTCTCCTCCGCCGGGGCGATGGACGGCGCGCTGACCGAGATGGTGCGCGTCAAACACGCCAATCTCTGCGACCTCGTGGAGATCCGCCAGGCACTGGAAGGCTGGGCCGCCCGCCGCGCCGCCGAGCGCGCGACGCCCGCGCAGATCGAACACATCGGCAAGGTCCTGACGGCCATGGGCCAGACCGGTCGCGACGGCAAGCAGGCCGCCGACGACATGGATTTCCACCTCGCCGTCGCGCAGGCGGCCGGCAGCCCCGTCTACCTGCATCTGCTGGCGACGATCCGCGACATCCTCGGCCAGATGATGGACTACCACCACACCGAGCCCTTCGCGCTCGGCAAGGAGGCGCTGATGATCGATCATCACCGCGCCATCTACGACGCCATCGCCCGCCGAGACGCCGACGCCGCCTCGGCGGCGGCGATCGCCCATCTGGGCTGGGTGCTCGACCGCTACAACGACATGCCCAAGGATCCGGAAACGGCACCGGTCGCGAAGGCCGACGCCCCCAAGACCTGATCGGGGCGGGCGGCTCGCCCCCCCTGCCCCCGCGCATCATCAACAAGAAAGCCGCAGCCCCCAAAAAGGAGACTGCGGCTTTCTTGTTTCAGCGTCGCGATTGGTCCCGGCCGCCTCATACGGCCGGCGCATGAAGGATTCATGTTTCGGCCGGCCGTATGACCCTCTCGCACATGGCCTATCGCGCTTTCATTCTGAAAGCGCTGGCGGCAGCCCTTTGCCAACAGCAAAGGGCGAGAGCTGCGCCATGTGCTGCCGGGTTTGAACCGAAGGCGTTTGAT
>JAEZID010000156.1 GCA_023416195.1 Pseudomonadota bacterium
CGGCTTGCGCGGGCCATGCTTGCGGCCCGGCCGGGGCGGCGGCTGCGCGGCCAGGAGGCCGCCGTCGAACAGGCGGTCACGGCCCTGATGACCGCGCCCGATCCGGGAACCGAGGTCGCCGCCCTGACGGCCGCCGTCCTCGACCCGGCGATTCCGCTCGACCGGTTCACGGCGGCTCCCGGCTACCGCTCGTTCCTTCCGGTGCCGCTGTGGGGCGAGATGTCCGCGCCACCGGAAGGCACCGGCCCGGCCGAGGGCGAGGAGGAGGGCGGCGGCGGGGCGGAGGGCGACGGCAAGCGCCGCAAGGCCAGGCGCCGGGACACCGACCAGACCCGGCGCGACGACCCGCTGATGCTGAACCGCTTCGAGAAGATCCTCGGGCTGGCCGAGATGGTGAACCTCAACCGCAAGGTCGAGGACGACGACGAGGAAAGCGCCCGCAAGGCGGCCGAGGATCTGGACGAGATCGCCGTGGGCCGGCACGAGCGCAAGGCGTCGACCAAGCTCAAGCTCGATCTCGACCTGACCGCCGACGAGGCCGACGTCGAGCCGCTGCGGGCCGAGATCAGCTATCCGGAGTGGGACTGGAAGCGCCGCCGCTATCATCCCGACTACTGCCGCGTGATCGCCGAACCCGCCGCGCTGGAGGGCGAGGACTGGCGGCCCGACAACGAGGCGCTGCGCCGCATCCGCCTCGTGCGCCGCCAGTTCGAGGCCATGCGGCCGCGCCGTCAGGTGATGACCGGGCAGCCGGACGGGGACGATCTGGATCTGTCGGCGCTGGTCCGCGCGGTGGCCGACCGGCGCGCGGGCGGCGTCGGCTCGGAGCGGGTCTTCACGGCGGTGCGCACCGCCGCTCGCGACCTGTCGGTGTGCGTGCTGGTGGACGTCTCCCTGTCCACGGACAGCTACATCGATGAGCGCCGCGTGCTGGATGTCGAGAAGGAGGCGCTGTTGGCGCTGACGCACGGGCTGGCGGCCTGCGGCGACGAGCACGCCATCCTGACCTTCACCTCGCATCGGCGCCACCGGGTGGACGTGCGCACCGTGAAGGATTTCGAGGAACGCCTGGACGCCCGCGTCGTGCGCCGCATCCGGGCGCTGAAGCCGGGAAGCTACACCCGCATGGGCGCGGCGCTGCGCCACGCGGCGGCCCGCCTCAAGGACCGCCCGCACGCGCACCGGCTGCTGCTCGTGCTGACCGACGGCAAGCCGAACGACACGGACCATTACGAAGGGCGCTACGCCATCGAGGACACGCGGGTGGCCGTCCAGGAGGCGCGGCGCGCGGGGTTGAAGCTGTTCGGCGTCACGGTGGACGAGAAGGGGCGCGACTACCTGCCCTACATCTTCGGACCCGGCGCCTACGCCATTTTCCCGCACGTCGCGCGCCTGCCCTCGGCGCTGCCCGCCATCTACCGCCAATTGACCGGATGACCGATCACGGAAGGGAAGCCACCATGCGCAGGATCGTTGCCGCCGCCGCCCTCGGAGCCGTTCTGATGTCCGGTTCCGCCTGGTCCCAGGCCAACCTCCGGCCGGACACCACGCCGCGTCTGCCGCCGCAGCCGGGCCAGTCCCTTCCCGTCGAGGACGCGCTGTTCCTCAAGGAGGCGGCGGCGGCCAGCCAGGGCCAGATGGACCTCGGCAAGCTGGCGGCCGAGAAGGCGCCGGACGACGCCGTCAAAACGCTCGCCAAGGGGATCGCGGAGACCCACCAGAAGATCGGCGAGCATCTGAAGCGTCTGACCGGCAGCCGCCCGCTGCCGCCCGCCGATCAGCTGAAGCCGCAACGTGCCGACGGGCTGGGCGCCGCCGGGACGGTGACCAACCCGGCGAACGCGCAGGAGGGGTTGGCGCAGGAGGCTGTCAAGGCGTTGTCCGGAACCAGCGGCGAGGACTTCGCCAAGGGCTACGTCGAAGCGCAGCTGCGCCTTCACGAGCGCATCGTGGACCTCTACCAGACCGAGGCGTCCCACACGCCCGACCGCGAGCTTGCCACCTTGGCGATCACCAGTCTGGTGTCCATCCAGAAGGACCGCGACGCCCTGCGCCGGATGGCCGGGCGGTTCGGCATCAACGCTCCCGCCGAGGGGCAGCCGGTGCAGTACGGCGATCCGGCCAAAGCCCGCTGACGCGGCGTCGGTGCCGGCGGTTTCGGTGCTGTCGGCGGTCGACGAACGCCGTCCTACCGGTCGATGCGCACGGATTTGCGGCGGACGATCTCCTCCGGTGACGGGAGCCGCCGCGCCGCCTCCGGGAGCGTGGCGGCGGATGGGTTGCCTTGCGGATGGCCACCCTGCGGATGACCGACGACGATGCGCCCGACCATCCCGGCTTCCTCGTGCGGGAGGCAGAAATAGTCGTAGACGCCGGCCACGGTGAGGCGCAGTTCGAAGGTCTGGTCCGGCAACAGGTAGTCGGAGTCCCACGGCGCCGCCCCTTCGGGGATGCGCAACGGGTGATCGCCGTTCGCCGGGTGATAGGCGGTGCTGGTGTGCGCATTGCCGGGATCGGCGTTGATCCAGCGGATCGTCCGGCCGGGCTCGACCAGCACGCCCACCGGGTCGAACCACACCTCGGAACCGTTGGGGGTCCCGCGCATGCGGATCTCCACGACCTCGTCGGCCACCCCTTCGGCCAGTGCCGGCGGGGGCAGGCCGAGCAGTGCCAGACCGGCGGTCCAGCCGCCGGCCCGCAGCACGGTGCGTCGCCCGATCATGCTACTTCGCCACGCGCGCCTCGTCGGCCGTGGCGACGTGCCAAAGGACGACGTGGTAGTGCGGCTTCTCCACGCCCGGATGGCCGGCGTTGAAGTACATGTCGACATGGTCGACCTTGCCACCGGCGGCCTTCAGGTTGTCGAACGTCTTGCGCCCCTGGATGTCCTCGACCGGAACCATGTAGATGGTGCTGACCAGCCGCCCGTCGTGGTCGTAGGCCAGGAAGGGGCCGGCCGGCAGCGTCGCGGGATCGACGTAGAGCGTGCCCATGCCCGGCAGGAAATCGGGCAGCTTCACCAGTTCGCTGACCTTCTTGTAGGCGCCGCCGGGCGGGGCCTTCTCCAGGTTCTGCGCCTGTGCGGGAAGGGTCGCCAGGGCGAAGGCTCCGGCGGCCAGGATGATGCGGATCGGCATGCGTGTCCTCCTTCGGTGACGGGCTGATGGTGGGGCTGGCAGATGGTGGGGCGGGCGGACGATCACCCGGCGTCCGGCGGCGGTGCCGGCAGGCCCAGGCGGTCGAACACCCGCGCGACGATGCGCGCGCAGCGCGCGCCGGCGAACGGGAACACGCCGGCCAGATCGGGCGCGAGCTGCCGCCGCAAGCTGTGGCCGAGAAGGCGGCGGGCCCGGTGCAGGCGCGTCTTGACGGTGTCGGGCGGGATGCCCAGGCTGGACGCGGTCTCCTCGACGCTCATCTGTTCGATCTCGCGAAGCACGAAGACGACGCGGAACGGGTCCGGCAGCGCGTCGATGGCGCGTTCCAGCAGGCGCCGCGTCTCGGCGCGGGCGGCATCCTCTTCGGGGGTCGTGGGCGGCGGCTGGGCGCCTGGGAAGGGGATCACCTCGGCGCCCGGCGTCGTGCCGGTGGCGCCGTCCTCGTTCAACCCGGTCATGGGCAACCCGGTCATGGCCTTTCTCTGGCGCACCCGCCGCAAGGCCTCGTTGAGAACGATGCGGCCCAGCCATGTCGCCAGACTGGCGTCCTCGCGAAACTGGCCGATGCGGGTGAAGGCCAGGACGTAGGCGTCCTGCACGGCGTCCTCCGCGTCGGCGGGATCGCGCAGAACGCCGCGCGCCATGCGGAAAAGCCGCTGGTTGTGCCGCTGCATCAGGATGCGGAAGGCGTCGGCGTCGCCGCACCGGATCCGTCCGGCCAGTTCGAGGTCGCTGTACGCCGTCTGCCGCATGATCGCCTTTGCCCGGTCCATGCCCTGGTCCATGCCGCGCTCCCTGGTTTATCGATTTGATGCAGGAGGAGGCGATCCGGTTCCCGCGCAGACGGGGTGCCCCTTTTTGGATCGAGGGCGGCGAGGCATGCCGGCGGCATCCGGTCCCAAGCGCATTCCGGGATGCCCGTCCGGGTGCACTGCACGCGCTGCCATGTCGCATGGCGTTGCTGCGTCTTTGCCTATAACGAAGGCTTAACCTTTCGCATATGCAATATGAAGGGCATGCGTGGATTGGGTGTCGTCCCTGGACGCGGCGCCCGGGCCAGGATGCCCGGCCATTGGAAGGGCGGAAAGAACGGCGTTGCGGTGGCGGGACCCGGACACGACCGGCGTCTTCGTCGTGTGGATAACTTCAAGCGCATTTTCGGCGCGCTTGTCCTGGTAATAGTGGAGCAATAGTGATGTCTCAGAAGATCGCGCTTGTCACCGGTGCCATGGGTGGCCTCGGCACCGCCATCTGCCAAGCGCTGGCCAAGGATGGCTTCATCGTTGTGGCCAACTGCCTGCCCAACTACGAGCCGGCCGCCGTGTGGCTGGGCCAGCAGGAAGCCGCCGGCTTCAAGTTCTACATGGCCGAAGGCGACGTCTCCGACTACGAGAGCTGCAAGGCGATGGTCGCGTCGATCGAGGCGAACGTCGGCCCGATCGACGTCCTGGTGAACAACGCCGGCATCACCCGCGACAAGTTCTTCCCGAAGATGGAGAAGGCGCAGTGGGACGCGGTGATCTCCACCAACCTGACCAGCCTGTTCAACGTCACCCATCAGGTGTCGGCGAAGATGGCTGAGCGCGGCTGGGGCCGCATCATCAACATCTCGTCCGTCAACGGCGTGAAGGGCCAGGCCGGCCAGACCAACTATTCGGCCGCCAAGGCGGGCGTCATCGGCTTCACCAAGGCGCTGGCCGCCGAGCTGGCGACCAAGGGCGTCACCGTCAACGCCATCGCGCCGGGCTACATCGGCACCGAGATGGTCATGGCGATCCGCGACGACATCCGCCAGGGCATCATCGACTCGGTCCCGATGAAGCGTCTGGGCAAGCCGGAGGAAATCGGCGGCGCCGTGTCCTACCTCGCCTCCGATCTGGCCGGCTACATCACCGGCACGACGCTGAACATCAACGGCGGCCTGCACTACCAGTAAGCTGTCGTACGGTTGCTAAGCGCAGGGAACACCCGCTTCGCCACGGCCATGGTCCGGTCGGCGAAGCGGGCGTTTTCGTGCCTGCGCGGCGGTCAGGTCGCGCGCGTCAGGCCCATCTGCCAGAAGTCCGCCTCCAGGCGGCACGCCTGCCGGAAGGTCGTCAGCAGGTGCGGGAAGCGCTGCTCGGTCATGCCGCGTTCGGCCAGCCGGTTCAGTGTGGCGCGGGCGCCGGCCGCCACCTCCTGATAAGCCTCCCCGGAATATTCGGCGATCCAGGCGCGGTAGGGGTTGCCCTGGGCCAGACCCGACGGGGCGGCGGCAAGGCGCCGGCCGATCTCGGCATAGCCCAGCACGCAGGGGGCCAGCGCGACGTGCAGGTCGAGAAGGTCGCCGCGCAACCCCGTTTCCAGCACGTAGCGCGTGTAGGCCATCGTCGCCTTGGCTTCCGCCGCCTGCTCCAGATCGGCGGCGGACAGGCCCCAGCCGGCGCACAGCCGGACGTGCAGATCCATTTCCACGTCGAGAATGGCCTTCAGCCCGCCGAAGGCGGCGCGCATGTCGGCCAGCGACTGGCCCTTGTAGACGGCGAGCGCGTAGGCTCGGGCGAAGTGGGTGAGGAACAGGTAATCCTGCACGAGGTAGTGGCGGAAGGAGGAGACGGGCAGAGTGCCCCGCCCCAACTGCTGAACGAAGGGGTGATCGACGTAGGACGCCCATTCGTCGGCCGCTCCGGCGGTCAAGCGATCAAACAAATCCGTGGCATTCTCTGCGGTCATCGATCCCGTTTCCCCGTGTTCCGTGCGTCGTCCCGGCGACGGCGCCGGCCGGCGCATTGTGGAGCGGCGAGCCTCTGTCGGCAATGGAGCGTGCCGACCATATGATTGGGACGGAGCCGCGCTCCGCTTCGCCCGTGTCCGGGCAATCACGACGGGCAGTCACGACGGGGGTCGGTTATGCCAGAGCGTCATGCCATCAACCGGGCCATCGACCGTGCCATCGGCCGCCGGGTCCTCATGACGAGCCTGGGCGCCCTCGGCGCCACGGCTCTGCTGCCCAGGCCGGGCGTGGCCGTCAACCTCGTCCTGACGCCGGGACAGACGGAGGGGCCGTTCTACCCGACCAGCTTCCCGGCGGATGTGGACAACGACCTCGTTCTCGTCCGTGGGGCTGCGACTCGGGCGCTGGGCACGGTCGCCCACATCCACGGGCGTATCCTGGACCGCGCCGGACGCCCGGTGCCCGGCGCGACCGTCGAGATATGGCAGTGCGACGCGCAGGGGCGCTACCGGCATCCCCGCGCGCCGGACCATGAACGCTTCGACGGCGGATTCCAGGGCTATGGCCGGACCTCGGTCGATTCGGACGGCGCGTACCGGTTCCGCACGATCCGGCCGGTGCCCTATCCGGGCCGGACGCCGCACATCCATTACGCGGTGGTCGTCCCCGGCACCGGGCGGTTCGTCACGCAGATGTACGTGGCGGGCGAGCCGCTGAACGCGCGCGACGGCCTGCTCAACGGCATCCGCGATCCGCGGGCGCGCCAAAGCGTCATCGTCCCCCTGGCGGCGGCGAACGACGTTGAGGCGGGCGCGGTTCAGGGCACGTTCGACATCGTCCTGGACCTGTGATACCGAAGGCGTTTGATGTCTTGCATCAAATGCCTTCGGTTCAAACCCGGCAGCACATGGCGCAGCCATGTGCGAGAGGGTCATACGGCCGGCCAAAACATGAAGCATTCATGCGCCGACCGTATGACCCGGACCGGATGGAGCCCGTGGCGGTTCGCTCAATGAAGCCGTTGCTGGTGGAGCCGTTGCTGGTCCAGCCGCTCCTTGACGTACAGCTTTTCCAGCTTCAGGCGCTTCAGGGCCATGTCGTCCGGTTTGGGGCGGCCATACTCGGCGCGAAGCATGGCTTCAAGCTCGGCATGGCGTTGACGAAGCGCATCGACGGTTTCCGTCTCGGTCGTCTCCATGGCTGCACCTCTGGTCTGAAGTCACTCCGGCTCGGCGACAAGCCTTCCCGGACAACAGCGCGGGGCCGCCGTTGTTTCCCGGCCCGCCGCCCCATGGCCGCTCACGATGCCAGCGGAGGCTGGGGCAGCGGCGGCGGGCGGCGCAGGCGGCCAACGGAGTTGCGGAACAGCCAGCGGACCAGCTTGCCGAGGCGAAGCACCGCCACCAGGGTCATCACGGCGCCGACCAGGAACGACACGGCGCCGGCGATGGCGGCGAACAGCGCGCCGATCATCGCGGCCGAAAGCTTGGCGGTGCGCGCCACCGTCGTGAGCACCTGCTTCCCGGCGAGGCGGAACGCGCCGCTCACCGGCTTGCCGAGGATTTTGGCGGCGCGCTCGACCTTCTGAACGTCCTTCACGTCGTCGATGTGCCGCAGGACGGCCAGCGTGCGCGACGGTGCGAGCGTCTGGTTGATGGAGCCCACGGAGGAGAGCACCGTCTCCACCTCGCGGGTATCTACGCGCGTGGCGTGGCGGCGGGCGGCGGTCGCCAGTTCATCGGCCCGGTACCACGGGATGTCGCGAACGGCCTGCCGGAAGGCGGGAAGGTCGGCGGTCCGCGCCAGGATGCGGCCGAGTTCGGTCTGGAACCGGACGCTGAGCTTGCCCGTCTTGCGGGCCAGTTTGGCGAGCGAGACGCCCGTCTTCGCGGGCAGGGCGCCCCCGACGGTGACGACGGTGCCGGCGGTCATGGCGACCCCGGCGATGGACAGCCCGAGGATCAGTTCATCGACCGCCTCGCCCTTGGCCATCAGCGCGGCCTGCCCGGCGAGGTCGCGGACGTCGCCCACCACGGTGAGGTCGGACACCAGCGCGGCGGCGAGGCTGACGGGATCCTCCCCCTGGCCGGAGACGAAGCCCTTGGCCGCGCGCCGGGCCGCCCGCGCGCCGGCCCGCCATCCGGAGGTTTCCTCGGCCCAGCGCGCGCGAAGCGCCGGATCGACGGGCACGCCGACGAGGTCGGCGACCTCGAACAACTCCTCGGCCTGTTCGGGGGCGTCCTGGTCCAGGGCGGCGGCAATCTCCGTCTCCAGCCGCTCGCGCGGCGCGGCCTCCCGGATCATCGCGATCAGGTCGGCGCGGAGTTCCTCGTCGCTCGGCGGGGTTTGCCGCGCGGCCTGATGCAAGACGAAGCCGGAAGCGGCGATGGCGACGAGAAAGCCCGCCGCCATCAACCGGCGCCTGAGGCGGGCCTTTCCGGCAACCGGCCGATCGTGCGCCGTTTCGTCCGCCGCCATGCTCCGCCCTCCGACGCCGACCGTGGGGCAACCATTGAGCGCGGAAGCGGCGGTCCCGCACAAGTCGGGATTCCGGGGCATCGCGCCCGTGGGCGCGGCCCGCTCCTTTCGGGTGATCAAAGGGCTGTACAAGCGGCTCTGTCTCTGATATATCTGTAGCGTTACTACAGCCTGTGCTGTAGGGCGTTTCCTCCCTAGACTTATGGTCGCCAGAGCGTTTGCGATGGCGGCCTTTTTCTTGTCGGTGGTGGGGCGTCGCGCGCTGCGCGCCTTGTGAGCGGCCTCCCGAAATCGGTTGTTTTTCTACAGGGAACGGGACGGACCGGCCCGCCGGATCAGGCGGACGGCACGACCATGGAAACCTGCGGCAGGCTTTGCAGGAAGGCGCAGCCGTCGTCGGTGGCTTCCACGTAAACCCCCATCGCGGATCGCCCGCGGATGAAGACGTCGGAGCGGCCGGCGGAGTGCACGGCGTCGCTGAAGGCGCACACCGCCGTCTTCGTGCGGGCGCGGGCCTGAACCGGCACGAGGCCGGCCAGATCCTTCGGCGCGATCAACTGGACCTCGATACGGTGGAGTTCGGTGGCCATGTGAGATGCTCGCGGCATTCGGGTTGTGACCCGGCCGGTGGCCGGGCTTCCATCAGCGTAGGCCCGCGCGCGGCATCCGGGTTGTGTCTTCTTGCGATGGCGGATGGTCACATCCGGCATGGAACAATCCCGGGAGCCATCTTCCCCATTGGCGGGACGGACGGTCGGTGACAGCATGCGTCGGGGCCGCTCGCCCGCCGGCCATTCCACGGAGTTCCGATGACCAGTCGTCTTTTCCAGCCGATCCAGCTCGGCCCGCTCCAGCTTGAGAACCGCATCGTCATCGCGCCGATGTGCCAGTATTCGGCGCAGGACGGCATGCCCGGCAGCTGGCACCTGATCCACCTCGGCCATCTGGCGCTGTCGGGGGCCGGCCTGCTGTTCATCGAGGCCACGGCGGTCGAACCGGACGGGCGCATCAGCCCCAGCGACCTCGGCCTGTGGTCGGACGAGACCGAAGCGGCGCTCGCGCGCGTGCTGGAGGCCGTGCGCCGGGAATCGGCGATGCCCATCGGCATCCAGCTGTCCCACGCCGGGCGCAAGGCGTCCGTCACCCCGCCCTGGGACGGCGGGACGCAGCTTCCCCTGACCGAGGGCGGATGGGACTGCGTGGCCCCCTCGCCGATTCCGCACACGGCCGGGGAGCGCACGCCGATGGTGCTGGACGCGGCCGGGCTGGAGCGTCTGCGGGACGCCTTCGCCGAGGCCGCCAGGCGCGCGGCGCGGATCGGGCTGGACACCGTCCAAGTGCACGCCGCGCACGGCTATTTGCTGCACCAGTTCCTGTCGCCGCTGTCCAACCGGCGCGACGACGCCTACGGCGGCAGCCTGGAGAACCGCATGCGCTTCCCGCTGGAGGTGTTCCGGGCGGTCCGCGACGCCTTTCCCGCCGACCGCCCGGTGGGCGTGCGCGTCTCCGCCACCGACTGGGCCGAAGGCGGCTGGGATCTGGAGCAGACGATGGCCTTCGCCCAGGCGGTCAAGGAACTGGGCTGCGCCTTCATCGACGTGTCGACCGGTGGCCTGACGCCGGCGCAGAACATCCGCATCGGCCCCGGCTATCAGGTCCCCTTCGCGGAAGCCATCAAGCGCGACACGGACCTGCCGACCATCGCCGTCGGGCTGATCACCGAACCGCGTCAGGCGGAGGCCATCGTCGCCGGCGGACAGGCGGACATGGTCGCCCTGGCGCGCGGCATCCTCTACGACCCGCGCTGGCCGTGGCACGCGGCGGCGGAGCTGGGCGCCGCGGTGAAGGCGCCCAAGCAGTACTGGCGCTCGCAGCCGCGCGAGCACAAGCGCCTGTTCGGAACCACCTCCATCGAACAGCGGTGAGGCGGCGCCTTGCCGGTCCGGGCGGCGGCTACCACTTCCTGCGTCAACGAGAAGCCATGCGGTCCCGACAACCGGACGGGCCGGACATCAGAAACATCGAGGGGACGGCCCAACGCGGCCGGAAGAGACCATGCGTCGTCATCGTCGTGCCAAGATCGTCGCCACCGTCGGACCGGCGAGCAACACACCGGAAATGCTGAAGACGCTGTTCCACGCCGGCGTGGACACCTTCCGCCTGAACTTCAGTCACGGCACCCACGACGACCACGCCAAGGTGCACGCCGCCATCCGCGCCCTGGAGGCCGAGGTCGGCCGCCCCATCGGCATCCTTCAGGACCTTCAGGGGCCGAAGATCCGCGTCGGCACCATCCGCGACGGCAAGATCACCGTCGCCGCCGGTGAGACCATCCGCTTCGTCCTGTCCGGTTCCGAAGGCGACCGGAACTCGATCCCGCTGCCCCACCCGGAGATCTTCGCGGCCATCGCGCCGGGCCACGATCTGCTGATCGACGACGGTCGCGTGCGGGTCACGGTCACCGGCCTTGGCGACGACTGGATCGAAGCCAAGGTCATCGTCGGCGGCACGATCTCCAACCGCAAGGGCGTCAACCTGCCCGGCACCGTGCTCGACCTCTCGCCGCTGACCGCCAAGGACCGCGCCGACCTCGCCTTCGGGCTGGAACTGGGAGTCGATTGGGTCGCCCTGTCCTTCGTGCAGAAGCCGTCCGACCTGCTGGAAGCGCGCGGCCTGATCGGCGACCGCGCCGGGCTGATGGCGAAGATCGAGAAGCCCTCGGCGCTCGACCGGATCGAGGACATCATCCGCCTGTCCGACGCGGTGATGGTGGCGCGCGGCGACCTCGGCGTGGAGATCCCGCACGAGGAGGTGCCCGGCCGCCAGAAGGAACTGGTGCGCGCCTGCCGCCTTGCCGTGAAGCCGGTGATCGTGGCGACGCAGATGCTCGATTCGATGGTCGCGGCACCCACCCCGACGCGGGCCGAGGCGTCGGACGTGGCGACCGCCATCTACGACGGCGCCGACGCGGTGATGCTGTCGGCGGAGTCGGCGAGCGGAGCCTATCCGGTGGAGGCCGTGACGATGATGGACCGCATCATCCGCTCGACCGAGCATCACAAGCTCTACCGCTCGATCATCGACGCCTCCGATCCCGGCGAGGAGCACACGGCGCCGCACGCGGTGGCGGCGGCCGCCGCCGATCTGGCCGAGGTGATCCGCTCGGCGGCCATCGTGGCCTTCACCTCCAGCGGGACGACGGCGGCGCGCATCGCGCGCAAGCGCCCGGCGGTGCCGGTGCTGGCGATCACGCCGGACGAGGGGCTGTCACGCCGGCTGTGCCTGCTGTGGGGCGTGCACAGCGTGCTGGCGGGGGACATCCACACCTACGAGGAGATGGTGGAGCGCGCCACCCGCATCGCCCAGGCGGAGGAGTTCGCGCGGCCCAACGACACCATCATCGTGGTCGCCGGCATCCCCTTCGCCCAGGCCGGCACCACCAACAACCTGCGCGTCGTGCAGGTCGGCCCGTCGTAGTCCCGGCAGCGGGCGGGGCACAAAGCGGATTTCGATCCGCTTTGGACCGCGACGGCGGTCCCGGACGCCCATGCGTCCGAAGCCCGGCCGGCGAATGAGGCCAGATGAATCGAAAGCGAATGCAAATTCGCTTTCGTCAGGGCAGCGGGGCGGTCGTGTGGAGCGACACCCGCAGCCCGCCGTTCGACACGGTGAGCGGCGCGGGTGCGAAGGGCAGGCCGGTCGCCTTGGCGAGGGAATCGTCGTTCGTCACCACGCCGACCCGCCAGCCGGCGAAGCGCGTCAGCAGCGTCTGCCCGAGCGCGTGGTAGAGCGGGTAAAGCTGCTTCTTGTCGCCGATCCGGGCGCCGTAGGGCGGGTTGACGATGACGAGGCCCGGCGGCCCTTCCGGTGCGGCGAGGTCGCTGACCGCGTGCCGCTGGAACTCGGTCAGGTCGGCGACGCCGGCACGCTCCGCGTTGGCGCGGCTCATGGCGATGGCGCCCGCGTCGCGGTCGCTGCCGTA
>JAEZID010000511.1 GCA_023416195.1 Pseudomonadota bacterium
GGATAGCTGTTCTCCGCCGCGTCACGCCATTCCGGCGTGATCGTTGCGTCGATGCGGTCGAAAAGCATGCCCGTGCGGATGAACCCGGCGTCCGGCGCGGCGTCGAGCACGCGGGCGGTCAGGAAGAGGTGGGCGGGAAGAAAGAGGTCGTCGGCGTCGAGAAACCACAGATAGCGCCCCCGCGCCGATGCGGCGCCGAGATTGCGCGCCGGCCCCGCGCCGGCGTTCCGGTTGCACGCGATCACGGCGACGCTCTGCTCGGGGTGGGCGCGGGCCCAGCCGAGCGCGCGGGCAAGCGAGGCGTCGGTCGAGGCGTCGTCCACCACGCAGATGTGGACCCGCGCCGCCGGATCCCGGCTCCGCTGGTAATCCGCCGCCGCCAGCACGCTGTCGAGCGCGCGTTCGATGGTATCGGCCATGTTGAAGACGGGAAGCACGACGGTGCCAACGACTTGATCGGCTTGCCGCTGCTTCACCGCCGCCAGGGCGACGGCCAGCCCGCTGTCCTCGCGGCCCGAAACCGCGCCGAGCCGCGCGGCGTCCTCGTCACGCCCCTGGACCAGCCGCAGGGTTCCGAGGATCCGGGCGAAGTCGCCCGCCGGCTCAAGAACACTGGCCAGGGGATCGAGGATCGCGGCGGCCTCGTCCACCGCCCCCGCGTGAAGCCGCGCCATGGCGTCGTTCAGGGCGGGCAGCAGGATGTCCTCGATCTGCCGGTCCAGAACGGCCTGATTCCGGTGCAGCCGGGCGGCGCGGAGCAGCAGGCGGAGGGCGCCGGCCCGGTTCCCCGCCCTCACCGCCAGGAGGGCCATCCGCTGCAACGCCACCGCGTCGGCGGGGTCGGCGAGCAGCGCCAGCCGCGGGTCCATCTTCGTTGTCATGTCGGTCGTCACGTCAGTCCACCGCCTCGACGAAGGCGCGGGCGAAGCCGCTCCACGTCCGCTCGCCGCGCACGAAGGCGCGGCCCTTCTCCGCGCAGTCGCGCGCCGCCGCGCGGTCGGTGTAGAGGCGGTCGAGCTGCTCGACCAGCTCCTCGACCGAGGACTCCCCCCAGCCCCGGCGGGTGCCGTCGGGATCGGGAACGGGCGATTGCCGGCTCAACGGCAGGCAATTGCCCTCCCGGATCAGGTCGAGATGGCCGGTGTTGGCCGACAGGATCACCGGCACCCCGCAGGCCATCGCCTCCATGGCGACGAGGTTGGTGGCGCCCTCGCAGCGGTTGGGGAAGACGGCGGCGTGGCAGTCGGCCAGGATCGGGGCGATCTGGTCGCGGCCGAGGATGCCCATGTCGATGAAGCCGTCCGGCGCGACCCCGTGCGCCATCGCCCATTCGACGATGCGCAGTCGGCCGTTCTCGCCGATGGCCGGCGGCGTGGGGGTGTGATGGGATTCGGCGATGCTGGCCGAGGTGTGCGGCCAGTGATTGTGCCACGCGGTGACCAGCAGCGCGTCGGGGCGGCGTTCGCGGAAGCGGCGGAAGGCGGCGAGCACGATGTCCTGCCCCTTGCGGAATTCGATCTTACCGCCCGAGAAGACGACGAAGCGGTCGCCGAACCGCCCGGCCGGCGGCGCCGGGGCCAGCTCGTCGGGATCCACGCCCTGGAACGCCAGCCCGACGTCGGTGAATCCCTGCTCGATCAGCAAGTTCCGGTTGTAGGTGGAATGCACGACGATCCGGTCGTAGCTCCGCGCACGCGCCAGCACGTCCGCGTCGAAGAGAGTGTCCTCGAAAGCGATGACCCCGACCGTGCGGCTTCCCCGCAGGGCGGCGGCGGCGCCTGGAACGAAGCCGTTGCCGAGCGCCTGGAGCACGGTGGTTCCCTCCAAGCAGAGAACCTTGTCGCCGGCCTGTCGGACGAGGGCGGCGAGCCGTTGCTGGGCCTCCAGCAGCGGTTCGATCCGCGCCCGGTTCGCCGGCCGCAGCGCGCTCAGCAGGGGAGGTTCCGACAGCAGCGGCGTCCGGCCCTGGTCGAGCAGATGGAGCGCGGTGTGAAGACCGACCAGGCCCCAGCCATGGATTTCCGAAAGCTGCCAAGTCAGAACGATAGGCTTCAGGACGATAGTCTGCGGAACGATGGTCTTCGGAACGACAGTCTGCTGCATGCACGGCCCCTCGACGCCGGTTGCGAACGCCGATGACCTTCATACCGGTAGCGATGGCTGCTATGGTACCGGATCGCTTATCGAAACGCTCGGTTCTCTCGGTTGCTCGGCGCTGGATTCGGATGACTTTTTCGATCGCCTTCATCGACCCGACGCGGGGCGATTATACACCGGACACGCCCCGTCGCCAGCCGCTTGGAGGATCGCAATCGGCGCTCTGCTACGTGACGGAGGGGCTGGCGGCGGCCGGTCTGACGGTCACGCTGGTCAACGGCACGCGGACGCCGGGAACCGTGCGCGGGGTGCGCTGCGTCCCCATGGCGGCGATGTCCCTCGACGCGCTGTGCGGATTCGACGTCGTCGTCCTGCTGAACGGCTGCGCGCCGGAGCTGGTGGCGCGCCTGCGCGCGGCGCCGGGGGAGCGCAGGCTCGTCCTGTGGACCCAGCACGCCGCCGACGAGCCGGCCATCCGGGAGCTGGCGGATCCGGCCTTGCGCGCCTGCTGGGACGGCTTCGCCCTGGTCAGCCGGTGGCAGATGGAGCAATACCGGGCGGCCTTCGCCATCGATCCCGCGCGCTGCGCCATCCTGCGCAACGGCATCGCCCCCGCCTTCGCCGCTCTCTTCCCGGCGGACGAAAGCGTTCTGGCGGCCAAGCCCTGGCCGCCGGTGCTGGCCTACACCAGCGCGCCCTTTCGTGGGCTGGACGTGCTGCTGGACAGCCTGCCCCACATCCGCGCGGCGCTGCCGGGAACGCGGCTGCGCGTCTTCTCCAGCCTGGAAGGGTACCAGATTCCAGCCGCCGAGGATCCCTATCGCGCGCTCTACCAGCGGTGCCGGGACACCGAGGGCGTCGAGTATGCCGGCGCGCTGTCGCAGGACGATCTGGCGGGGGAACTCAGGGCCGCGACCTGTCTGGCCTATCCCAACCGCTTCCCCGAGACCTCCTGCATCGCGGCGATGGAGGCAATGGCGGCCGGCTGCCTGATGGTGTCGAGCCAGCTCGGCGCGCTTCCCGAAACCACGGAGGGCTTCGCCCGGCTCATTCCGGTGCCGGCGGCGCCGGCGGAGCACGCCCTTCGCTTCGCGGAAGCGGTGGCGGACGCGCTTCGTCCGCTCCGCGAAGAATCCGCCGCCTGGGATCGGCGGCTTCGCCGGCAGGTCGATCACGCCACGGCGACGATGGGCTGGCCGGTCCGGGCGCGGGAATGGATGGGCTGGCTCGGCGAACTGCGGCGGCGGCCGGCGGCCCATACGGCGGCTCATATGGTGGACCAAGCCTCCGCAGCGCGGATCGCGGCCGGCGTCGCGCAGTCCCAGACGCATCTGCTGGAGGCGCTGGGCGCCCACCTGAACGCCGGCGCGCGGGAGGGGGACGGGCGGATCGCCGATGCCCGCTGGCAGGCGGAGGCGCATGGAATGATCGCCCTCATCGAGGGATTGCTCCGCCTCGACCACAACACGGAGGAACGGCGTTCCGCCGTCTGGGCGACGCTTCGCGGCTACGACGCGTGGCTGGCCCACCGCACGGTTCTGCCGACCCTGCCGCGCGTGCCGGTGCCGCCCGGCGGGCGGCGGGTGTACGACTGCTTCCAGTTTCACAACGAACTGGAGCTGCTGGAGGTGCGGCTGGCCGAGCTGTACGGGGTGGTCGACCGCTTCGTGCTGGTGGAGGCGACCTACACCCACGCCGGCGACCCCAAGCCGCTTCACTACGCCGAAAACCGCGCCCGCTTCGCCGCCTACGCCGACAAGATCGTGCATGTCGTGGTGGCCGACGATCCCGGCGGCTTCGCCTGGCAGCGCGAGGCCCACCAGCGCGAGGCCATCGCGCGCGGCCTGGAGGATTGCGGACCGGACGACCTGATCATCGTGGGCGACGCCGACGAGATCCTGCGCGCGCCGGTGGTCGAGCGGCTGCGCCACGAGCCGGACGGCGGCGCCGGCCTCTTCGCGCCGCAGCTCGACATCTTCCTCTATTTCCTCGACCTGAAATCGCCCGAGCCCTGGGTGTCGGTGGCGGCGGCCCCCTGGAACCTGATCCGCCGGATCGGGCCCAACCGCGCGCGCTATCTGGCCAAGCAGGGGATCGGGCGGGTCGTGCCGAACGCCGGCTGGCACTTCACCTGGATGGGCGGCATCGAGCGTTTCCGCGCCAAGCTGGAATCCTTCGCGCACCGCGAGATGATCGCCGGCATCGACGGCGAGGCCGCCGAGAAGGCCGCCGAGAACCTTGAACGGTTGCGGCGGTTCTACGCGACGGGCCGTTTCGAGGCCGGGCCGGTGCCCGGCATGTGGACCGGCCTCGCTCCGGTTCCGGTCGATGCCACCTATCCGGCTTCGATCCGCGACCGGCTGCCGCATTTCCGGCGGATGGGCTGGCTGGTGCCGACGCCGGAGCCGACAACGGAGCCCGACCGCGACGCCCTCCTCGACGCCGCGCGGACCCATGCGGCGGCCGGCCGGAGCGGGCGGGCGGCGGACGCCTACCGCCGCGCCGTGGCGCTCGATCCCGCCTGCATCGACGCCTTCGACGGTCTGGCGACCCTCGCGTCCGGCCTCGATGCGCTGGGACCGCTGCGGCGTTGCGTCGTCCTCGACCCCTGGGGCAGCTTCCACCGCTTCGCCCTCGCCCGCGCGTGCCTGATCGGCCGCCGCTACGGGGAGGCGTTGGGGATCCTGCTGGAACTGGCCGCCCGCGAGTCGGACGATCATCGCGTCCATGGCAATCTCGGCGTGGCGCTGAAGAATCTCGGCCGCTACGCCGAGGCGGAAGGTGCGGGCCGCCGGTCGCTCGCGCTGCATCCGGCCGAGCCCGGCGCGCTGAGCAACCTCGGACTCACCCTGTCGGCCCAAGCCCGTCACGACGAGGCCGCCCGCGTCCTTCGGCGCGCGGTGGCGCTGGCGCCCGATTTTCCCGACGCCCGCCTCAACCTCGCCCTGGCGCTGGCCGCCCTGGGACAGGACGAGGCGGCGGAAGCCAGCTGTCGGGCGGTCATCGACCGGCAGCCGGACAACGCCCTGGCGCATCTCACGCTCGCCAATTGCCTGCTGCGCCGGGGAGAGCTGGAACGGGGGTTCGCCGAATACGAATGGCGCACCCGCCTTAATGATGGCCGCCTCAATAATGGCCGACTGAACGATGGCGGCATCAAGCCGCGCGACCCGGGCACGCCGTCCTGGCGGGGCGAGGATCCGAAGGGGCGGACGATCCTGCTGCACGCCGAGCAGGGGCTTGGCGACGGCATCCAGTTCGTCCGCTACGCCGCCATGCTGCGCCGGATGGGGGCGCGGGTGATCGTGGAGTGCGACGACGCGCTGGCCCGTCTCTTCGCCACCCTCGACGGCGTGGAACGGGTGGTCCGCCGCTCCGATCCGACCCCGCCGCACGACGCCTGGGCGGCCCTGATGAGCCTTCCGCATCTGCTGGGCACCACGCTTGCCACCATTCCGGCGGAGGTGCCCTATCTGCGCGCCGAACCGGAACTGGCGGAGCGGTGGAGAACACGGCTGGCGACGACCGCAGGGTTGCGGGTGGGGCTGGTCTGGGCCGGCAACCCGGATTTCGGGCACGACCCGCAACGGTCGGTTCCCCTGGCCGCGCTGCTGCCGCTGATGACGGTCGAGGGGGTGTCGTTTTTCGGCCTTCAGAAGGGCGGCGGGCGGCGGGAGCTGGACGGTTGGCAAGGGCGGCTGCCGCCCTGCTTCACCGACCTCGGGGACGAGATCGGCGATTTCGCCGACACCGCAGCGATCCTCGCCAATCTGGATCTGGTCGTCTGCGTGGACACGGCGGTCGCGCATCTGGCCGGCGCGCTCGGGCGGCCGGTCTGGACGCTGCTGCGCGACGTCGGCGACTGGCGCTGGCTCGACCGGGGCGAGCGCACGCCCTGGTACCCGACCATGCGCCTGTTCCGGCAGGAACGGCCGGGCTCGTGGGATTCGGTCGTCGCCGGGGTCGGGGCGGCGCTCACCCGTCTGCGGGCAGGGCCGGCACGTCGAACGGCTCGGGCGGCAGGCCGGCGGCGTGCCGCTCCCACATGATCCGGTAGGCCCTTTCGAGGTGCCGGGCGAAGCGGGGCGTGTCGAACAGCGCGGCCGTCCCCCGTCCCCGTTCGAGCCGGGACCGGTAGGCGCCGAGCCGGTCGGGGTCGCCGGCCAGCCGCACCGCCAGTTCCTCGTACTCCGCGAAGTTCGCGGTGATCGTCTCCGGCAGGCCGGCGGCGGTCAGCAGGCTGGCCGCGACGCGCGACGCGAAGGTGTCCCCCATGCGCGTCACCACGGGCAGCCCCATCCACAGCGCGTCCGAAACGGTCGTGTGCCCGGTGTAGGGGAAGCTGTCGAGGAAAAGGTCGGCCAGACGGTAGCGGGCGAGGTGCTCCGCCTGCCGCCGGTGGGGGGCGAACACCAGACGCTCCGGGTCGATGCCGTGGCGGGCCGCCTCGCGCCGCAGATTGGCGGTGGCTTCGGGGTTGGCGTCCATCAGCCAGAGGACGCTGCCGGGGACGCGCGCCAGGACGCGTATCCACAGGGCGAACAGGGCCGGGGTGATCTTGAAGGGCGCATTGAAGGCGCAGAAGACGAAGCCCTCCGGCGGCAGCCCGCAGGCGGCGCGGCCGGGGACGGGCGCGTCCAGGGGGCGCCGCCGGTCGTTGACCTGATAGGCGTCCGGCATCCGCACCAGCCGCTCGCGGTAATGGGGCTGATGCTCCGGCGGGGTGACGATGCGGTCGCCGATGGCGTAGTCGATGACCGCCGCGCCCAGGGGTCCCGGATAGCCCAGATAGGCGACCTGCACCGGCGCCATCCGCCGGGCGAGCAGGTCCAGCCGGGCGTCCCGCGTGTAGCCCTTGAGATCCACCAGGATGTGAACCCCATCGGCGGCGAGCGCCGCCGCAACCCCCGCCGCGTCCAGCTTCCGGATGTCGCGGAAGAGGTCGAAGCCGGCCTCCAGCCGGCGGCGCATCGGGCTGCCGTCGTCGGGGCCTTGGGAATAGCCGAGGATGCGGAACCCCGCGCGGTCGTGCCGCTCGAACAGCTCCGCCGTCAGATAGGCGGTGGCGTGCTCGTGGAAATCGGCGGACAGATAGGCGACCGTGAGGCGGCCGTCGGCGCCGACCGGCCGCCACGGCGCGGGATCCGCGATTTCGGCGGGCCGCACCATCGCCGCGTGAAAAACCCGGGCGGAGCGGCCCTGCTGCGCCGGGCTGCTGTCGATCAGCAGCGTGAGCAGGGGCAGGGCAAGCCCGAGATCGCCGTCGATGACGCGGAGGATGGCTTGACTGAGCGCGGCATGGTCGCGCCAGTCGCAGGCCGACAGCGTCGCGAACAGCCGGTCGCTCAGGGCGCTCGTCTGATCCGGCGCCAGCGTCCAGACCCGGCCATAGGCCGTCGCGGCGGCGGAAAGGGCGCCGGAGGCGCGCAGGGCGTGGCCCATCTCCCGGTGGATGTCGGCGGACTCCGGCTGGAGCGCGAGGGCCCGGCGGTGGGCGGCAACCGCCGCCCCGGCCCGACCCAGTTCACGGAGCGCGGCGCCCAGCTGCGCGAAGGTCTGGGCGGACGCCTGTCCGCCGGACAGCCGGAGCGCGCGGGTCAGCAGCGGCAGGGCTTCCTCAGGCCCTCCGAGCAGGCCGAGGTTGGAATAGGCGTCGGCAAGGTCCGGCTTCAGCGCGATGGTGACGGCAAGGCGGGAGCGCGACGCCGCCCGGAACCCCAGCGCGAATTCGGTCACGCCGAGCAGGAAGGACGCCTCCACCTGATCGGGACGCACGGCCAGGATGGCGCGGCAGACCGCCCGGCTGTCCGCCGCCCGCCCGTCCTGATAGAGCCGGAAGGCCGTCGCCACGGCCTGGGCCAGCGGCATGTCGCGCAGGCTGGGCGGCGGCACCGGAACGACATGGCAGAGCGGGCGGGTCACCGTGCCGCCGCCGGGCGTGGACAGGCTGTGCGGTTCGGCCTTGCGGGCGTGGTGGTAGCCGGCCAGATGGACGATGCCGAGCGGCGCGTGGGGAAGCTGCGGCTCCAGCAGCACCCGGCCGTCGTCCGAGCAGAGTGGCGGCGCCCGGAAGCAGATCCAGTTGCAGGTCGCCGGCAACTGGCTGAACGGCAGGCCGCCGGTCCGCAGGGCGACGTTGAGGGCGACCTGCTCGCTGACGAAAAGGATGGTGCGGCGCAGGGAATCCGCCAGCAGCCGTCCCCAGAGGTCCCAATGCGGCGCGTCCCGCCGCGCGGCGAAGACGCCGCAGTTCAGCAGCGGATAGGCGCAGAGGTGGCGCGCCGTCGCCTCGTCGAAGCAGGCCTTGTACCACTCGTGAAGATGCAGGGCGTAGGGCGTGCCGTTGTAGAGGGGCGTGTAGGAGCGGTCGAGTTCCGGCACGATGGCGAAGCCCGTCGCCTCCGCCCCCCTCAGCAGCAGGTCCACCGCGCTCCAGTCCTGAACCCAGCAATCCGCGTCGAGCCACAGGATGATCTCCGCGTCGGGCACGTGACGCGGCAGGTGCGGGCGCGACAGCATCGCCTTCATGTATTCGGGCACCGGCCGTCCGGGCGGGAGATCCCAGCCGGTGACCACGCAGCGGACGTCCTGGGCGCCCAGCCAGTCGCGGGCCGCCGGACCGAGCCCGACGTCGAGCACCACGATCAGCGCCACGGCGCCCTGCGGGCAGCCGCGGATCGAGCGGACCAGCCCCTGGAGCAGGGGGAGATAGGCGTCGTCGCCGGCCGTCACGATGGCGAAGCGGTGGGCGGCGGTCATGGTGCGTCACCAGCCCCAGCCCGGCTTGAACATGGCCTGCGACAGAGGGGCGTCCGTCCTGCTATCAACGCGAGATGCTCCATCGCCTCAGACAAACATGCCGGGTCTGCGATTCGCCGAAGCTTACCCCAGTCATCGACCTCGGGCCGCAGGTTCTGCAAGGGGTCTTCGCCACCGGCTCCAGGGGGGCCGGCGGGCCGGCTTCCCCGGAACCGGGGCTGCCGATGCGGCTGGTCCTGTGCGAGGGAGGCTGCGGCCTGTTGCAGACCACAGCCAGCGTGCCGCCCGAGCGGCTGTACCAAAGCTACTGGTACCGCTCGGGCCTGAACGCCACCATGCGCGACCACCTCGCGGGAATCGTCGGCGAGGCGATGGATCTGATCGGCGTGGAGGCGCCCACGGTCCTCGACATCGGCTGCAACGACGGCACCCTGCTGTCGGGCTATCCGCCGGGCTCGGCCCGGTTCGGAATCGATCCGTCGGACGTCGCCGCAATGGCGGTGGGGGCGGCGGCAGGGACGGCGGCGGGGACGGCGGCGGGGAACGGGATCACCCTCGTCCGCGCCTTCTTTCCCTCGGAAACGGCGCTGGCCAGCCTCGGCAGCCGGCGCTTCGACGCCGTGACCTCCATCGCCATGTTCTACGACCTGGAGGATCCCGTCGCGGCGGCGCGGGCCGTCGCCGGGCTGCTGGCGCGGGACGGGGTCTGGATCCTGGAGCTGTCCTACCTCCCCCTGATGCTGCTCCAGAACGCCTTCGACACGGTCTGTCACGAGCATCTCGAATATTACAGCCTCGCGGTGCTGGAGCGCATCGCGGCGGCGGCGGGGCTGCGGATCTTCCGGGCCGCGATCAACGGCATGAACGGCGGCAGCATCCGCTGCTTCGCCTGCCACGGCGGAAACGAACGTTACGGCACGCCGGAGGACGGGGCGTTCCTGGACGCGCTTCGGGCGCGGGAGCGCGGCATGGGGCTGGACGGCCCGCGGCCCTACCGCGCCTTCCAGGCGCGGGCCGAGGCGTTGCGCGACGAGCTGGTTGGGCGGCTGCGGGCGATCCGGGCGCGCGGCGAGCGGATCCACGTCTACGGGGCGTCGACCAAGGGCAACGTCCTGCTGCAATGGTGCGGCATCGACGGCACGCTGGTGGACTGCGCCGCCGACCGCAACCCGGCCAAGGTGGGAACCCGCACGCCCGGCACCGGCATCCCGATCCGTTCGGAGGCGGAGTCGCGGGCGCTGAGGCCCGACTGGTATCTGGTGCTGCCCTGGCACTTCCGGCACGAATTCCTGGAACGTGAGCGCGCCATGATCGCGGCGGGGACGAAGCTGCTGTTTCCCCTGCCCCGGATCGAGGTCGTCGATGCGGAGACCTACGACACGGCCCTGGCCGGGCGCCAGGATTTTCCCGCGCTGCTGGGGCTCGCCCCGCCCGGCTGACGATTCAACTGATGATTCAGAGGATCTCCCCGACCATCCGGTCGAGCGCGTCGAGGTCGATGTGGACCGGAACGTCCAGCCGCGCCAGCAGATCGGCGGGACGGCGGTCCGGCGCGTCCGTGAAGCGTCCCGCCAGATGGCGGAACCGGCCAAGCATCGGGACCTGTGTTCCCATCTGCGGGTTCCACGGGGATTCCGGATGAAAGAAGTCCGGATTGTGAAGGTGGATCCAGGTGCCGCCCGGCGGCAGGAAGACCTGATTGCCGGTGGCCGCGCCGACCGGAGCCACCACGATCTCGGCGTCGGCGATCCGCTCGATGGTTTCGAGGACGCCCAGCCGCTCCGGCTGCACCGTCTCGAAGCCATGCCCGGCGAGGAGCACGGCGACGGCCTCGTCGTTGGCGATCCGGTGCTTGGGGGCGGAGCCGCGCCGGGACAAATACAGACGCGTCCCTCCGGAGCGGGTGTGGGAGCGGGGCCGGCGGAGCGGGAGCAGGCGTTCCCGCAGCCAGCGATAGGCCGCAGGGTAGCTGACGGCGGACGGCACCGCCGCGCGGGCCAGCCGGTAGTGGACCTGGGTGACGTCCGGCCCGACCAGCGCGCGCGCATCAAGGATGCGGTCCGGCGGGATTCCGGCCAGCTCCAGCATTTCGCGCTGATAGCCGCGCACATCGAACAGCAGCAGCGGCAGGTCGCGGGTTTCCGGCACCCGCTCGCGCACCATCAGGCGCGGCAGGACGTCGACCAGGAAATGCCAGTAGTTCGGCGTGGACGGCAGGAACAGGACCGGCTGGTCGAGGTCCAGCGTCCGGTAGAGCGGGCGCGGCAGGCGGAAGACGGCGGATGCCGCGCCCGGCGTCACCCCGACCAGGGGCACGGGGCCGTTCTTCACCACGGTCGCGGTGGTCTCGCACAGCATCGCCCGGCGGCCGGCGAGAACGAAGCTCTCGTAGTTGTCCTTGACGTAGAAGCCCTGCACGACCTCGACCTCGGCGTCGAGCGCCACCCCCACCGGCTCGGCGCCGAGCCGCGCCAGCCCATCGAGATGCGCCCGCAGCCAATCCGGCTGGGCCAGGGACAGGGCGGCGGGCAGGGTCTGGACCGGCGGCGTCCACAGCGCGTGGCGGAAGCCGGCGGCGGCGCACCAGTCGGCGAAGCCGAGCAGGCGCAGCGGAAAGCGGTCGGCCGCCGAGGCCGGCAAGGCGGGAAAGTCGTAGCGGTCCTTGACCGCGAGCAGCGCCACGGCGAGGTCCGGCCGCCCGGCCAGCAAGGCGAGACGGACGAGCCGCTCAAGCCCCTCATACAGCGCGGCGCTGGACGGCGCGTCGGCGAGCCCCCGGAGGGCTTCCGCGCAGGCCGCCGCCATCCCCTCCGGATCGTTCCGCGCAAGGGCGCGGACGGCGGCGCGCTCGTGGGCGGCGGCGTGGAGTTCCCGCAACGGGATGTGGCCGGGCGCCCGCCCGATGCCCTGGCGGAGCACGGCCAGGGCGGCATCCTCGTCCCCCATCCGCCCATGCAGCAGGGCCAGCGCGTGACAGGCCGCTCCATCGCTCGGATCCAGGGCGAGAATCCGGCGGTGCAGGCGCGCCGCACGATCCGGCCGGTCCTGTTCCAGCAGCGCGGCGTTGCGGTGGGCGTCCGGAAAATCGGGCTTCAGCGCGATGGCGGTCCTGAAGAGCCGCAGCCCCTCGGCGGTCCGGCCCAGGGCCGCCTCCACCGTGCCCAGAAGGCACGCCGCCTCGGCCTGATCGGGCAGGCTGCGCAGGATGGCGCGGCAGACCTCCCCGCTCTCGGCGAGGCGGCCGTTCTCGTAGAGGCTCAGCGCGAGGCCGAGCGCCTCGACGAGGCTCATGCTGGTGGAGGATGGGACGGGCGGCATCGGGAGGGGGGTGACGGGGACGGGCGGGCCGTCCGGTTGACCGCCCAGCGGCCTCAGGCTACATCAACCCGCATCGCCATCCCACAGGGAACCTGCATGGCCGGAGCGGCCTTTCCCGGCGTCGAGGACGCCTTCGTCCACTGCTTTGGCCAGGGACTCCGCCACATCGACGCCGAGCGGCTGCACGACGCGGCGTCCAGCCTGCGCCGCGCCGCCGCGCTGCGGCCCGACCACCCCGTCGTCTGGTTCGTCCTGGGGATGACGCTGCGGACGCTCGCCCAGGGCGCAAGCGCGGCGGCGCCGTTGCGGGCGGCGCTCCGGCTGCGCCCGGACGATCCCGACACGCTCTTCCACCTCGCCGCGCTTCTGCTGGAGCAGGGCCGCGCCGCGGAGGCGGTGCCGGCGCTGCGCCGGCTGGTGCGGCTGCGGCCCGACCATCCGAACGCCGCCTTCCTGCTGGGCAACGCGCTGATGGCCGTGGAGGAACCGGAGCAGGCCGAGACCGCCTACCGCGTGGCGACCCTTCTGAGGCCGGACTCCGCCGACACCAACAACAACCTGGGCGGCTCGCTGCTCGCCCAGTGCCGGCCGGACGAGGCGGCCGGGAGCTTCCGCCGCGCCATCCGCATCGATCCGGCCTGCCCCGAACACCACAAGAATCTCGGCCCCTGTCTGCTGACCGTCGGCGATTTCGAGGAAGGCGCGCGCGAGTACGAATGGCGGACGCGGCAGGCGGTCTGGCCATGGAACCGCGACTTTCCCGGAAAGCCGGTCTGGGACGGCGGGCCGCTCGCCGGCCGGACGATCCTGGTTCATTTCGAGCAGGGGCTCGGCGACAGCTTCCAGTTCGTCCGTTACCTGAGCGTGCTGAAGGCGCGGGGCGCGCGGACGGTCTTCGAGTGCCAGCCGGTGCTGAAGCAGGTTCTCGCCGGCGTTCCCGGCATCGACCTGCTGGTCGCGCGGGGCGAGCCGTTGCCGGTGTTCGATTGCTGGGTGTCGCTGATGAGCCTGCCCTTCCGGTGCGGCACGACGCTGCGGACGATTCCGGGCGGCGTGCCCTATCTGCGGCCCGATCCGGAGCGGACGGCCCATTGGGAACGGCAAATCGCCGAGCGCGGCCGGCCGGGCGACTTCCGGGTCGGCATCCAATGGCGCGCCGACGGCGACGACCGTTCGATCCCGCTGGAGCGTTTCGAACCCCTGGCGCGCGTTCCCGGATTGCGGCTCTACAGCCTGCAGCAGGGAAACGGGCTCGACCAACTCGACCGGCTGGGCGGGGAGTTGGGGATCGTCTCGCTTCCGGAGCGCCGCGACGGGGCCGAGGGCTTCGTCGACACCGCCGCCATCGTCGCGGGGATGGATCTGGTGGTCGCCTGCGATTCCGTCGTGGCCAATCTGGCGGGGGCGATGGGCAAGCCGGTGTTCCTGGCCTTGCCCTGGCTGGCCAGTTGGCGCTGGATGCGCCTGTCCGACCGCACGCCCTGGTATCCCGCGACCCGGCTTTTCCGGATGGCGCGGCGGAACGACTGGGAGGGAACGATGGCGAGGATCGCCGAGGCCGCGCGCGCGCTGGTCGCGGCCGGCGGGCATGAGAAGGGACGGCATGGAATCGAGCGTTGAGAGAGCGGCCATCGAGAGGGCGGCCGAGCATTACCGCGCCGGGCGGCTGGCCGAGGCCATCGCCGAATGCCGGGCGTACCTCCGGACCGCTCCCCGGACTCCGGACGCGCTCAACCTGCTGGGCGCCGCCCTGTTCACGGCGGGAGAGGACGGCGCGGCGGTCGAACCGCTGCGCGAGGCGGTCCGCCTTCAGCCGGGCCATGCCGCCGCGCTGACCAATCTGGCCGTCGTGCTCCAGCACCGGCAGGATTGGGCAGCGGCGGACCGGGTCTTGCGGCATCTGCTGGTGCTGTCTCCGGAGCTGGGGTTCGCCCACAGCCGCCTGGGCTCGACCCTGAAGGAAAAGGGTGACCTCGACCGGGCGGCGCGGCATTTGCGCCGCACCATCCGCCTCGCGCCGCCTTCGGCGCAGGATTGGCTGAACCTGGGGCTGGTCACCCTGTTGAACGGGGAATTCGCCGAGGCGGAGGACGCCTTCCGCCGCACCATCGCCCACAGCCCCGACGGTGCTTATGCCCACGCCCAGCTTGGCGAGATCCGGTTGCGGCTGGGCCGGCTGGAGACGGCGGCCGTGGCCTTCGCCCATGCCTTGCGCCTCGATCCCACGGCGCGCGGGGCCGCCGACGGGCTGGCGCGCTGCCGGCGCTACGCCGCCGCGATGGCGCGCGCGGAACCGGCGGAGACCGCATCGGCGGGAAGCGGCGGCTTCGTGATGCGCGGCGCCTTCAACAGGCACACCGGCTACGGGCATTTCTGCCGCCGGCTGATTCAGAGGCTGCGGCGGGACGGGGTGCCGCTCCAGGCCATCGGCATCGTCGGTCCGGAATCCTGGGCGGAGGAAAACCTCGACCCGCCGGTGCCGGCGCGGGCCGTGGTGAACTGCCTGATTCCGCTGGCGACCGAACGGGTGCCGGGTCTCGCCACCGTCACCTTCTCCATGTTCGAGGGGACGCGCATTCCGCCGGCTTGGCGGCGCCAGAGCGCGCTGAGCGACCTCATCCTCGTGCCCACCGAATCCTCCCGTCTCGCCTGGGAGGCGCAGGGCTTTCCCGCCGAGCGCCTGCGGATCTGCCCGCTCGGCGTCGATCCCGAGGACGCGGCGCAGGGAGGGAGCGTGGCGGCCCCGACGCTCGTCGATCCGCAAGGGCGGCTGGTGTCGAGCTACCGGCACCGGTTCCTCAACATCTCCGACTTCATCCCGCGCAAGAACATCCTGGGCCTGCTGCGGGTGTGGCTGCGCAGCACGGCGCCGTCCGACGACGCGGTGCTGATCCTGAAGCTGGGCAAGGGCGGCGGCGATGCGGCGATGCGCGCCGAGCTTGGCGCGCTGCTGCGGCTGGCGGAGGACGGCGCTGGAAAGCGGCTGGCGGAGGCGGCGCCGGTCAACCTGATCGACCGCGCGATGAGCGACGCCGAAATGACCGGGCTGTACCGCGCCGCGACCCATTACTGGAGCATGTCGCACGGCGAGGGGTGGGATCTGCCCATGTCCAAGGCGGGGGCGATGGGCCTGACGCTGGTGGCGCCCCGGCACTCCGCCTATGTCGATTACCTGGACGACACGACCGCGCACATGATCCCCGCCACGGTCGGACCGGCGCTCCTGCCCGGCGGCGGGGGGTACTATCCGCCCTTCCACGGCCTCGACTGGTGGATACCGGACGAGGACGCCGCGTCGGACATTCTGACAAGCATCATCCGGGGGGACGGCGCGCCGAAATCCGCGCGCGCGCGTCTGTTGGAACGCTTCACCTGGGAACGCTCGGCCGCCCGGCTGCTGGCCATCCTCGACGAGGCGGGGCTGCGCGGATGACGGCCGACGCGGACGCCGGTTTCGCCGCCGCGCTCGCCCATCACGAGGCCGGGCGGCTCGAACACGCGGAGGCCGGCTATCGCGCGGTGCTGGCACGCCACCCCGACCACCCGCACGCCAACAACAACCTCGCCATCCTGCTGCGGGGAAAAGGGCTGTGGGCCGAGGCCGCCGCGCATTACCGCAGCGCGATCGCGGCCCGGCCGGAGGATGTGGCGGTGCGCAACAACCTCGCCTGCGCGCTGGAGGAGCAGGGGCGCGGCGCCGAGGCCATCGCGGCGGTGCGCGTGGCGCTGTCCCTGCAACCCGGCCATGCCGACGGCTGGTTCAACGCCGGCAACATGCTGACCGCGCGCGGCGACATCGGCGCCGCGAAGACGGCCTATCGGCGGGCGATCCGTCTCGATCCGGCGATGGCGGGCGCCCACAGCAACCTCGGCGATGCGCAACGGCGCTGCGGCGAGCTGAGTCTCGCCGTTCTCAGCTACCGGACGGCCATCCGCCTGCAACCGGGCCTGCCGCAGCCGGTCGTCAACCTGGGCGAGGCGCTGAAGGAGCAGGGCCGCGTGACCGAGGCGATCGTCACCCTTCAGGAAGGGCTGGAACGGCACCCCGGCCTGCCGCTCCTCCATTCCAACCTGCTGCTCGCCCTTCATTATTCCCCGCTGGTTCCGCCCGAGGTCATCGCCCGCGCCCATGCGCACTGGAACGAGCGGCACGCGCGGGCGCCGGGTCGCCCCGCGTCCTACGCCAACGACCGCGATCCGGACCGCCGCCTGCGGGTGGGCTACGTCTCCCCGGATTTCTGCGATCACGCCTGCGCCCGCTTCATCGAACCCCTGCTGCGCCACCACGACCGGGGGGCGGTGGAGGTCGTCTGCTACCCGACCTCGCCACGGTCGGACGGCACGACGGCACGGATGCGGGCGCTCGCCGATGCGTGGCATCCCCTGATCGGGCTGGACGAGGATGCGGCGGCCCGGCGGATCGGTCAGGACCGGATCGACATCCTGGTCGATCTGGCCGGGCACACGGCGGGCGGACGCCCGTTGCTGTTCGCGCGCAAACCCGCCCCGGTCCAGGTGACGTGGCTCGGCTACCCCGACGGTACTGGCATGCCGGCGGTGGACTACCGGCTGACCGACGCCGTCGCCGACCCGCCGGGGGAAACCGACGGCTGGCACGCCGAACGGCTGGTCCGCCTGCCGGACGGCTTCCTCGCCTTCGAGCTGGAGGCCGACATCGGTCCTCCGGCCCCGCCGCCGATGCATCGCAACGGGTTCGTCACCTTCGGGTCCTTCAACACCGCCGCCAAGGTGACCCCGGCGGTCCTGCGGGTGTGGTCGGAGATCCTGGCCGCGCTGCCCTCCGCGCGCCTGATGCTGAAGAGCGGCGCCTTCGCGGACGGGCCGACGCGCGACGATTGCCTGCGGCGCTTCGCCCGGCATGGCGTGACGGCCGACCGTCTCGACCTCCTGCCCCAGGTGCCGTCGGCCGGGGAGCATCTGCGGCTCTACGACCGGATGGACATCGCGCTCGACCCCTTTCCCTACAACGGCACGACCACCACCTGCGAGGCGCTGCGGATGGGCGTGCCGGTCGTCACGCTGGCCGGCCGCCACCATGTGGCGCGGGTCGGCGCCAGCCTGCTGACCCGATGCGGGCTGGCCGAACTGGTCGCCGTCAGCGAGACCGGCTATGTCGAGACGGCGCTGGCCCTGGCGCGGGATCCGGCGCGGCTGACCGGCCTGCGGCTCGGCATGCGGGACCGGTTGGCGCGCTCGCCCCTGGGCGACCCGCGCGGCTTCGCGCGGTCGGTCGAGGCGGCCTACCGGACGATGTGGCGCCGATGGGCGGAGGGGGGCGCCTGACGGCAAGCGCCGACCGGACGCCCGCTCAACGCCCCGTCCGCCGCCGCACCTCGTCGCGCAGGGCTTCGGCCGCCGCGTCGAACACCGGCCGCCAGTCCTGATCCATCCCTTGCCGGAACAGGCGCATCGACGGGTACCAGGGGGTCCACGCTCCCGTGAAGCCGTAGATCCAGTAGGGCACGTACTGGAGGAGGTTCCACACCGGCTTGCCGAGCGCGCCCGCCAGATGGGCGACGGAGCTGTCCGTCATGATGACGAGGTCGAGTTGCTCCACCATCGCGGCGGTGTCGGCGAAGTCCTGCAGTTCCGGTCCGAGCGGCACGATCAGGCGCCGGGCCGGTCCCAGCTCCGCCAACTCGGCTTCCGGCGGTCCCTTCTGGAGGCTGTAGAGCCGGACACCCGGAATTTCCGCGAAGCGGAGGAAGGGGGCCAGACTGGTCGCGCGCCGGGCGTTGTCGGCGAAGGTCACCCGGCCCGACCAGACGACGCCGACCCGCAGCGTTCCCGGCTCCCGCGCGCCGAGAATCGCCGCCGCCTTGCGCCGGGCCTCCTCCGGCACCCTCAGCCGGACCGGCGGCGGGATGCTGGCCAGCGTGGTTCCGAGCAGGCCCGGCAGATCCATCTGCGAGGCTTCGACATCGCCATCCACCGGCCCGCCCCAGCTCCGGTACTCGTCGATCTCCGGGCCGGACAGCAGGCGCCTGAACTCCTCGTGCCCCTCGTACAGGACGCGCCCGCCAAGCGCCTTCACAAGGGGCAGGTAGCGCGCCATCAGGAGGGCGTCGCCAAGGCCCTGCTCGGCGGTCAGGAACACCGACCGCCCGTCCAGCGCCTTGCCGTCCCAGGCGGGCCGCGTGGCGCGCCGCCCGTTGTAGGAGGGCAGCGAGCGGCGTCCCGCGTAATCGTCAAAGCCGTGGACGTAATCGCCGATCTGCAACCGGACGAGGGCGCGTTCCCAGCGCAGGGCCGGATCGGCGGCCGGCCCCCCTGCCCGCTCGATCATCCCCAGGGCCTCGGCGAATCGGCCGGCCTGGCGCAGGCTGACGACGGCGTTGAACATCGCCGTCCGGTTGTGTGGTTCCCGGCGCAGCGCCTCTTCCTGCGCCGCCACGCCTTCCGTCAGGCGGCCGGCCCCGGTCAAGGCGTTTCCAAGATTGGTCCAGATGCTGGCGTTGTCCGGGGCGTGTTCCAGGGCGCGGTTGTGGCAGGCGATCGCCTCGTTCAGCTTGCCGGACCGGCGCAGCAGGACCCCCAGAGTGCTCCAGGCGCCGGCATCACACGGGTTCGCGAGCAAGGCCGCCTCCAGTGACGCCAGCAATTCGGCGTCCTGGGCATCGCTGCCTCCGCTTCCTATTGCGTTGCGAATTGCCCCAAGCATCGTGCCAAGACCTTTTTTCTATCATAGGTAATCATTTTCCGCGAAGCAACTCTACCGATCACAGAATAACCCTCGAGGAAATGAAACCATTTTTTGTGATCGACAATCCTATCGCGTCATGATGGTTAACTCGCAGTTAGTAATTTGCGGTCGATGCGAAACGATTTTGTTTTGACCTTGAGCTATGTTCAGAATATCTCGTTATAGTGGCCATGGAACAGTCACGTTCGGTCAGGACGTGCCTTTTTTCCTGCTGTTCCGGTCGGTCCGATCATAAGGCGCGTGGATTGGACCTGAAAATTCAAAGCTTCCGCTCGGAAGCTCACACGTGGGGATTGCCGTGGGTGCTGGTCAAACGCTGACGTTGTCCACCGGTTCGGATTACATCTTCGCCAAGGGTGAAGCCTGGACCGGGATCATCGGAAACGGCACGCGCGGCGTTTCGCTGCAAACGTCGGGCAACACGCTCTACGTCTCGCGGCTCGACCACATCACCGGCGGCATCAACCCTCCCGGTTCGGCGGTAAAGGACGTCGTCACGCTGCTGCCCTACAACGGCGGCAGCACCATAAGCGTCCGGCTGCTGGAAACGATGTACGGCAGCAACGGCCGGGACGTCGTCCTCATCGCCTCCACCGGCACCACCATGGCGGTGGAGAACATTGAAACGATCATCGGCGCGACCACCGGCACCACCCTGATCACGCTGACCAGCACGGCCGGCAACACCATGTCGGTCGGCTATCTGAAATCCATCGTCGGCAGCGCCGGCAACGACATCATCACCTTCGGGGCGGCCGGCGAAGGTGGGGTCACCGCCGTGATCTCGATGGTGGAGAAGGTGATCGGGGCGTCCGGCAGTCAGGATCTGCTTGCGACGGTGGCCGGCGGCAGCAACACCGTCACGCTCCAGGGCATCGAGGTCTTCCTCGGCAGCGGCAGCACCAGCGTCAGCGACGTCCTGACCCTCGGCGGCGGCGGCACGATGGGCGTCTCCTACGTCGAGACGGTGATCGGCAGCAGCGCCCGCGACGTCGTGACCTACGGCTACCAGCTCGGCACGGCGAACATGAAGACCGGCGGCGGTACGGTCGCCGTCTCGTCGGTCGAACTTCTTGTCGGCGGCACCAGCTCCAAGAACGCCGGCATCCTGCTCGACGTCGGCAACACGATGACCGTCGCCAGCCTGAACACCCTGATCGGTGGCAGCGGGAACGATGTCGTCACCATGACGCTGCTGGACGGCACGCCGATCGTCGGCACCACGCCCATTGCGTGGAACACCGTCGGCAACACCATGCAGGTGTCGCTGCTGGAGACCATCATCGGCTCGTCCGGCGAAGACGCGCTGGTGTCCCTGAAAATCGAGGACGCCACGATGCGCGTCTCGGCGGTCGAGACGCTGGTCGGCCGCCAGGGCATCGAGACGGTGTTCCTCGGTGCCGGCGGCAACACGGTCGCGATCGAGGGGCTGGAAACGCTGATCGGCAGTTCCGGCAAGGACGTCGTCGGCGTCACCAATGGCGCTTCGCTGCGCGGCATGACCGTGGCGGTGTCGGCCGTGGAGACGGTGATCGGCGGCGCCGGCACGGACGTGGTGATCTTCGACCAGCCGTCCGGCACGGTGTTCGTCTCCGGCGTGGAGACCGTCTACTTGGGAGCCGGGGGGCAGACGCTCGAACTTGGCGGCCAGGACCGGCTCGTGGCCTTCCCGATCGCGGCCGCTCCCCCGTCCACCCCGGTCCTCAGTGCCGATTCGGACACCGGCGTTCTGGGCGACTCCCGGACCCGGACGACGCTGCCGACCCTGACCGGAACGGCCGCCGCCGGCAGCGTGGTGAACCTTTACGGCAACGGCACGTCGCTGGGCAGCGGCACCGCGAACGGGGCCGGGCAATGGTCCATCACCGCCAACACCGCGCTCAGCGACGGCGTGTGGACGCTGACGGCCAAGTCAGTCAGCTCGGGGATGGAAAGCGCGGCCTCCGACGCCCTGCTGGTGACCATCGACACGGCGGCCCCGTCCGCCCCGTCGCTGGCGCTCGCCCCGGCGAGCGACACCGGCGCCTCCTCCACCGACGGCATCACCAGGATCACGGCGCCGACCGCGGCCGGCACGGCCGAGGCCGGCAGCGTGGTCAGCCTCTACGACGGCGCGTCGCTGCTGGGCTCCACGACGGCCGACAGCGCCGGGGCGTGGTCGTTCACCGCGCCGTCGCTGGCGGCAGGCGCGCACACGCTGAGCGCCCGCGCGGTCGACGCGGCGGGCAACACCAGCGCGGCCTCGTCCCCCCTGGCCGTCACGGTGGACACCAACGTGTCCGCCCCGACCGGCCTCGCCCTGGCGGCGGCGAGCGACACCGGCACGCCGGGCGACCGGCTGACATCCATCAACACCCCGGCGATCTCGGGCAGCGCCGAAGCCAATGCGGTCGTCAGGCTCTACAACGGCGGCGCGCTCGTCGGCAGCGCCACCGCGAGCCCGAGCGGTGCCTGGGAGGCGACGCTGGGCGCGCTGGCGGAAGGCGCGCACACGCTGACGGCGCAGGCCGTCGATCCGGCCGGCAACACCAGCGGCCTGTCCGCCGCCCTGACGATCACCATCGACACCACGCCGCCGTCCGCCCCGTCCGCCCCCTCGCTGACGGCGGCGTCGGACAGCGGCGCCTCCAGTTCCGACCGGCTCACCAACGTCACCACCCCGACCTTCACCGGCACCGCGGAAGCGAGCAGCGTCATCGACCTGCTGGTCGGCGGCAACGTCGTCGGGACGGCGACCGCCGATCTGTCGGGCGCCTGGACCATCACCTCCAGCGCCCAGGCGGAGGGCGCCCACAATTTCTCCACCCGGGCGCGCGACGCGGCCGGCAACACGCGCGACGGCTCCGGCAGCCTGCTGGTCACCATCGACACCACCGCGCCGGCCGCGCCCGGATCCGTCAGGCTGACGGCGGCGACCGACAGCGGGCGCAGCACGACCGATGCCGTGACCAACGTCGCGGCCCCCGTCGTGACGGGCACGGCCGCGCTCGGCAGCGTCGTCGCGCTGTACGATGGCGCGTCCCTGCTGGGGTCGGCCACCGTCAACGCGCAGGGCAACTGGGAGTTCGCGACCAGCGGCCTCGCCGTCGGCGCGCACACCCTGAGCGCCCGCGCGATCGACGCGGCGGGCAACACCGGGGCCGCGTCCTCGGGCCTCGTCGTCACGGTCGACACCGCCGCGACGGCCCCGACCGGCCTGACGCTGACGGGCGCGTCGGACACGGGCGTCGCGGGCGACCGCATCACCAAGGACACGGCGCCGGCCGTCACCGGCACGGCCGAGGGATCGAGCGTGGTCACCCTGTACGAGGGAACCACCATCCTCGGGCAGGCGACGGCGGCGGCCGACGGCCAGTGGACCATCATCCCCTCGGGCCTCTCCGGCGGGAACCACACCCTCGTCGCGCGCTCGGTCGATCTGGCCGGCAACAGCTCGACCGACAGCGCGGCGCTCGCCATCACCATCGACGTGGTGGCGCCGGACGCGCCGGTCGCGGTCGCGCTGGATCCCGCCTCGGACACCGGCACGGCCGGCGACGGCCGCACGCGCCTGCACACGCCGACCATCACCGGCACGGCCGAGGCCGGCAGCACGGTGGCGCTCTACGACGGCGCCACGCTCCTCGGGACCGCCCTGGCCGATGCCGGCACCGGGGCCTGGTCGATCGTCACCTCGTCCCTTGCCGCCGGCGCGCACACGCTGACCGCGCGGGCGACCGACGTCGCCGGCAACACCGGCGCCGCCTCCACCAGCCTGACCGTCACCATCGACACCCAGTCCGACCAGCCGACCGGCCTCGCCCTGACCGCAGGGTCCGACAGCGGCAACTCCAGCACGGACCGCCTGACCAACGTCACGACCCCGACCGTCACCGGCACCGCCGAGGCCGGCGCCACCGTCACGCTCTACAGCGGCGCCACCGCCGTCGGCAGCGCGGTCGCCAACAACGGCGGCCTGTGGTCCATCACCAGCACGACTCTGAATCCCGGCCTCCAGACGCTGAGCGCCCGCGCCGTGGACGTGGCGGGGAACACGAGCGTGGCCTCCGCCGGGCTGGCCGTCACCATCGACACCAGCGCCCCGGTAATCGGCGGGCTGGTGAGCGACGGCGATTCCGTCGCGCCGACCATCACCGGCAGCGCGGAAGCCGGCAGCGTGGTCTCGCTCTACGACAGCCCCGCCGCGACGAATCTGCTCGGCACCGCCACGGCGGACGGCACCGGCGCGTGGTCGATCGCCACGCCGGAGTTCGCGGGCGGGACCTACACGCTGACCGCGCGCGCGGTGGACGCCGCCGGCAACAGCAGCACGGATTCGGAGCTTGAGGTCACGCTGGCCGGCCGCGTCGGCATTCCGGGCGGGCTGGTGCTCGCCTCCGATTCGGGCGTGGCCGCCGACCGCATCACCAACGTCGCCGCGCCGACCATCACCGGCACCGCCCAGGCGGGCGGCACGATCACCCTGTCCAGTGAGCTGAACGTCGTCATCGGCACGGCGGTCGCCGACGGCGGCGGCCTGTGGACCATCGTCTCGGGATCCGCGCTGTCGGAGGGAACCCACACCCTGAAGGCGTCCGGCCAGCACGGCGGCACGGCGCTGGGCATCTCGTCGGGCCTGACGATCACCATCGACACCACGGCCCCGGACGCTCCCGGAACGTTGGCGTTGCAGGCGGGGTCCGACAGCGGCCTTTCCGGCACCGACCGAATCACCAACGCCACGAATCCCATCGTGACCGGCAGCGCCGAGGCCGGCAGCGTCGTGTCGCTGTACGACACGGACGGCCCGACCGTCGTCGGGGTGGCAACCAGCGACGCCGATGGCCTGTGGGCGGTCACCAGCACGCTGTCCGCCGGCCTGCACAACCTCACGGCCAAGGCGGTCGACGTGGCCGGCAACACCAGCCTGGTCTCGGCCGGGCTGTCGGTGACCATCGACCGCATGGCCTACGTGCCGGCCATCCTGACGCTGGTGTCCGACAGCGGCACCCCCGGCGACGGGATGACCAGCGTGCTGGCCCCGACCCTCGCCGGCACGGCGGAAGCCGGCAGCACCGTGTCGCTCTACAAGTCCGGCAGCCTGCTCGGAACCGGCACCGCCGACAACGCGGGCGCCTGGACGATCACCACCTCCGCCCTGGGCAACGGCTCGCACGACCTGACGGCGCGCCTGGTGGACGTCGCCGGCAACACCAGCGTGCTGTCGGGCAGCTTCGCCGTCACCATCGACGCGGTCGCCCCCGACGCCCCCGGCGCGCTCGCCCTGTCCGACGACAGCGGCACCCTCGGCGACGGGATCACCAACATAGCGGCGCAGACGATCAGCGGCACCGCCGAGGCGGGCAGCCGCGTGGTCCTCTACGACGGCGCGTCCGCCCTCGGCGCCGCGACCGCGACGGGCGGCGTCTGGGCCATCTCCGCCGGCACGCTGGCTGCGGGTTCCCACACCCTGACCGCGCACGCCATCGACGCGGCCGGCAACACCGGCGCCGCCTCGGCCGGGCTGGTCGTCACCATCGACACCGACACGCCGGACCCGAGCGGCCTCGCGCTGACCACGGCGTCCGACACCGGCCTGTCGTCCGGCGACAACCGGACCAACGCCACCACCCTGTCGATCACCGGATCGGCCGAGGCGAACAGCACGGTCACCCTGTACGACAACGGATCGGCGACGCCGCTGGGCACCGCCGTGGCCGACGGCACCGGCGCGTGGTCCTTCACCGCGTCCGGCTTCACCGAGGGCGCGCACACGCTGACCGCCACGGCGGTGGACGCCGCCGGCAACAGCTCGTCCGGCGCCGGAACGCTGACGGTGACGGTCGATCTGTCCGTCGCCGATCCTTCGGCCCCGGCGCTGGCGCTGGCCTCCGACACCGGCGTGCCCGGCGACAACCGGACGCGGCTGCTGTCGCCCACCATCGCCGGCACGGTCGAGGCCGGCGCGCAGGTGTCGCTCTACGACGCCGGCAGCTTCGTCGGCATGACCACGGCGGACGGCGCCGGCCTCTGGCAGATCACGGCACCGCTCGCCGCCGGCGACCACACGCTGACCACGCGCCTGGTGGATCTCGCCGGGAACAGCTCGAACGCCTCGGCCGCCCTCGTCATCACCATCGACGCCTCCGCGCCGGACGCGCCGACCGGGCTTGCCCTCGATCCGGCCTCCGACAGCGGCACGGTGGGCGACGGCCTGACGAAGGTGCATACGCCGACCCTGACCGGAACGGCGGAAGCGGGCAGCACCGTTCTTCTCTACACCGGCTCGGAGTATGTCGGCAGCGCCACGGCCGACAGCGGCACCGGCGCCTGGACGATCACGACCGCCAGCATCGCCGACGGAATCCGCACCCTGACGGCGCGGTCGGTCGACGCGGCCGGCAACACCAGCGTCGCCTCCGCCGCGCTGATCGTCACCATCGACACCGCCGTCATGCCGCCGGGGAGCGTGGTGCTCACGGCGGCGACGGACAGCGGACGCCTGTCCAACGACGCGATCACCGGGATCGCGGCGCCGACGGTCGCCGGCACCGCCGAGGCCGGCGCGGTCGTGTCCCTGTACGAGGGCGCGACGTTCATGGGCTCGGGCACGGCGAGCGACGCCGGGCTGTGGTTCGTCGCGATGCCGACGCTCTCCGCCGGCGCGCACGCGCTGGACGCGGTCGTGGTGGACGGCGCCGGAAACACCACCACCGCCTCCAACGTCCTGACCGTGACCGTCGATCTGTCGGCGTCGGCCCCGACCGGCCTCACGCTCGTCTCGGACAGCGGGGTGGACGGCTCGGACCGGCTGACCAACGTCGTCACGCCCCTCGTCACCGGCACGGCGGAAAGCTACGCCGCCGTGCAGCTTTACGCCGGAACGAAGCTCGTCGGCACGACGACCGCCGACGGCAGCGGCAGCTGGTCGCTGTCCAGCAGCACCCTGATCAACGGCCAGCACACGCTGAGCGCGGTCGCCATCGACCTCGCCGGGAACACGTCGGCATCCTCGGCCGGGCTCGTCGTCACGATCGACACCGTGAACGACGCGCCGACCGGGCTGGCGCTGTCGGCGGCGACCGACACGGGCGTCTCCGCGAGCGACGGGCTGACCCGCCTCGCCACGCCCGACGTGGTCGGCACGGCCGAGGCGCTCAGCGTCGTCACCCTGTACAAGGGCGCATCGGCGCTGGGATCGGCGACCGCCGATGGGCTTGGCGTCTTCACGATCACCAGCAACGCGCTCGCGGCGGGCAGCCACACGCTGACGGTGCGCAGCGTCGACCGGGCCGGCAACAGCTCGGCCGTGTCGAGCGACCTCGTGGTGACCGTCGATCTCTCCACCGCCCAGCCGACCCTGGCGATGGCCCAGGCATCGGACACCGGCGTCTCGAACAGCGACCGCATCACCTCCGCGACCCAGCCCCTGATGAGCGGCACGGCGGAAGCCGGAAGCACCGTCATCCTTTACGCCGGCAGCCTCGCGGTGGGCACGGCCGAGGCGTCCACGCTGGGCGCCTGGACGATCCTTCCGACCACGCTGGCGGCCGGCACCCACAGCATGACCGCCGTCGCGGTCGATGCGGCGGGCAACAGCTCGGTGGCATCGGCCACCTTGA